>NZ_LZLL01000018.1:0-36457 GCF_001669335.1 Mycobacterium sp. 1245852.3
GCGATGTAGAGGCCCCACGGGTGCACGGCATATTCGTCGACGGTCCGCACGATGCCCTTGGGATCGGTGTTCGTGCGGGCCACCAGGTCGAATGTCTCGTGCTTCGGCGGGTGAATGGTGTCACCCTACCGCCGCCGGGCCGCCTCGTTACCGGCGCAACCGGATCTTCCATCGCACGAACCCGGCGTAGAAGATCGACAGCGCGGCCAGCATGCCCATGTCGAGCAGCCAGATCTTCGGCGTGTGCTGCCAGAACCGATCCTGTGACAGCAGGGTGTCGGGCACCAGGTGACGCAGGTCCACCGTCGACGATGCCGCGGCGTAGCCCCAGCGCGCCGGCATCGCCCACGACAGCTGGTTCAACCCGAGGCGGCCGGTCACCGGCACCATCCCGCCGCACAGCACCAGCTGCGCCATCACGGCCACCACGAACAGCGGCATGATCTGCTCGCTGGAGCGCACCAGCGACGAAATCGCCAGGCCCAGAATGGCCGAGGCGACGCACGTCGCCGCGACGGTGGCGAACAGTTCGACGGTGGCCCCGACGGTCGAGTGGCCGAACAGCACCGCGCCGCGCGTCGGGGCGCTCTTGCCGACCACCACGATCGCCGTGACGATCGCCGACTGCAATACCGCGAACCCGCAGAACACCGCGCTCTTGGCCAGCAGGTAGGCGGTGGTCGACAAGCCCACCGCCTGCTCACGCTGGAAGATGGCGCGCTCGCCGACCAGGTCGCGAATTGTCAAGGCGGTGCCCATGAATGCCGCGGCCGGCATCAGCAGGGCCAGTATCTGCGCGGCTTCGTCGGGTGTCCCCGCGTTCGGCGCGGGTGCGTGAAATCCGTTGCTGCCCGGCACGGTCAGCGACAGCGAGCCCAAAATGAACGGCAGTAGCGCCAGGAACACGAAGTAGGCGCGGTCGGCGATCACCAGGCGCACCTGCCGCCGGGCGATCGTCGAGATCTGGCGGCGCACGCTGGTGTGAACCGGTTCCCCGAGGCTGCTCGGCTCGTCGGTCTTGTCGGGCAGGTACCGCTGCGGCCGCTTCTGGGCCTCGTTCTGTTCCAGGAAGCGGCGGTTGGCCTCGTCGGGGTCGGCGCCGACCTGGGTGAAGATCTTCGCCCAGTTGGTGGTGCCCATCGCCCCACCGATCTGGTCGGGCGCGCCGCAGTAGGCGGTCTTGCCGCCCGGGGCCATCAGCAGCACCTGGTCGCAGACGTCGAGGTAGGACAGCGAGTGTGTCACCACCAGCACCACCCGGCCGGCATCGGCCAACTGGCGCAGCATCGTCATGACCTGCAGGTCCAGCGCGGGGTCCAGCCCCGAGGTCGGCTCGTCGAGGATCAGCAGCGACGGGCCGGTCAGCAGTTCGAGCGCCACCGAGGCGCGCTTGCGCTGCCCGCCGGACAGCTTTTCGACGCGGGTGTCGGCGTGCTTGGTCAGGTCGAGTTCCTCGAGCACCTGGGCGACAACGTTCGCGCGGTCTCTCTTGCCGGTGTCGGGCGGCAGCCGCAGCTCGGCGGCGTAGCCCAGCGCCTGGTTGATGGTCAGCTGACGATGCACCACGTCGTCTTGGGGAACGATGCCGATCCTGCTGCGCAGCGATGCGTACTCGGCGTGAATGTTGTGTCCCTCGAACGTGACTGAGCCCGACGTCGGGGTGGTGTAACCGGCGATGAGCCGGGCCAGTGTGCTCTTGCCGGCGCCCGAACCGCCGATCACGGCGGTCAGCGTCCCGGGGCGCGCGGTCAGGGAGATGTCGTCGAGCAACTGCTTGCCGTTGTCGACGACGTAGGAGACGTCGCGCACCTCGAGGCCGCCGGTGCGGGTGGCGGCGCCGCCGCGTTCGGTCAGGGCGCCGTCGCGGAACACCAGGTCGACGTTGCCGATGGTGACGATGTCGTCCTGCGACAGGATGGCCGACCCGACCCTGGTGCCGTTGACGAACGTCCCGTTGACGCTGTTGTCGCGGATCTCCGTGCCCAGCTGGGTGGGAACCAGGGTGGCATGCTGGCGCGACGCCAACACGTCGGAGACGACGATGTCGTTCTCGGGGGCGCGGCCGATCGTCATGGCGCCGGCGGTGCCCGCCGCCGAGGACGCGCGCGGCGAGAGCAATTTCACAAAACGCGTCGCCAGGTTCGACACGTCGGCCGTCTTGGCGTCGATCACGGTGAATTCCGCTGCGGGCGTTGCGGATGGCTGTGGTGGCGCCTCGGTTTCGCCCGCGGCGGGCGGGCTGACCTGCAGCCTTGCCGGTGAGCCCGGGTCGATGACGGTCCGCTCCTCGGGCGGTACGCCGCGCGGCGCCGGCGCCGGCGGCACGCGGGGCGGTGGCGCCTGGCGAGGCGGCACCGTCGGCTGTCGCGGGGGCGCGTTCGGCGGCCTCGCCGGCTGCCGGGGTGGCACCGGGCGCGACGGCGCGCCCTGCGGGCCGCCGCGAGCGGGACCCCTGTTCTGGCCGCCGGTTCGGCCCTGTGGGGGCCGCGGCGGATGCGTCGGATTCGTTTGCTCGGCAAGCGCAGTCCATGCCAGCGTCGGCGGCCCGGAGTCGTGACTCGGCCTGGGCCGCGGCGGCTGGCCGGCATGACCCTGCTGGGGCCCGATCGCAAAGGTCAGGCGCGGCCCCTGGGGGTTGCCGATGTGAATGCTCTGCCCGTCGTGAATATCGACCACCGGCATCCGGTAGCCGTTGAGGTAGGTGCCGTTCAGCGAGCCGTTGTCGATTGCCAGCCAACGGCCTTGGTCGAACCGCACGATCAGATGCGCGCGCGAAATCCGCGGATCGGCGATGCGCACATCGGCCTGCACGTCGCGCCCGACGACCACCTCGTGGCCCGCCGCGAAGGATCGTTGGGACCCGTCATGCCGAATTGTCAGAATGGGCGGGGCGGGTCGAGTCACCACTCAAGTATCGGCCAGCGTTGGCAGTGCGCTCTATTGGAGCCACCTGTGACTTCCCTTTGTCTCGAGTCGGCCACTCATAGCCCTTTCATAGCCTGCTGAGACGAATCGCCTACTGGCGTGCGGCATTATTCGAACGGGAGGGGTGCAATAAGGGTTGCGTCCGCGCGCGTCGAGCACACTGTGGTGCCGGCAAGCGACGAGACGCAGAGGGCCCAATCGCGATGCGCACGCCCAGGGTGCTGCGATCCGCAGCACAGCGCGGCGACACCAGGGGGCGGTGCCGGAAAACGAGGGGGCAGGGCATTGATGAACGAGCACAAGGGAACTACTCGGCGCATCGGCGCCGGACGGCGGCTGTTGAGCAACCCGCGACAAGCCCGTGCGGCGTTGCGCGCGGGGTTTCACTCGTTGCCCGCCATGCCGATCGGGCAGCTGTTCCGCCGGATACCACCGGTCGATTCGGCCCCGAACGCGGAACCCGTGGCCGCCCAACAACTCAACGAGTCCAGCGGGCAGCGCCTGGCGGTGGGCAACGGCGCATCGTTCGCCGGCTACACGATTTTGCGGCAGCTCGGTGCGGGCGGCATGGCCGAGGTCTACCTGGCGTTGCATCCCCGGCTGCCCCGCCGCGACGTGATCAAGGTCCTCGCCGAGGCGGTGACCGCCGACCCCGAGTTTCGCGAAAGATTCAATCGCGAGGCCGATCTCGCCGCGACGCTGTGGCACCCGCACATCGTGGGTGTGCACGACCGGGGCGAATTCAACGGGCACCTGTGGATTTCGATGGACTACGTCGAGGGCACCGACGCCTCCCGGCTGGTCAAGGAGAACTACGCCGAGGGGATGCCCATTCACGAGGTGTGCGCCATCGTGCAAGCGGTGGCGGGCGCGCTGGACTACGCCCACGACCGTGGACTGCTGCACCGCGACGTCAAGCCGGCCAACATCCTGCTCACCCACCCCGAGGCGGGGGAGCGCCGAATCCTGTTGGCGGACTTCGGGGTCGCGCGCCACCTGGGTGACATCAGCGGGATCACCGAGACCAACGTCGCCGTCGGAACGGTGGCGTACGCCGCGCCCGAGCAGCTGACGGGTTCGCCCATCGACGGCCGGGCCGATCAATACGCTTTGGCCGCAACGGCTTTCCACCTGCTCACCGGAGCGCCGCCGTTTCAGCATTCCAACCCGATCGCGGTGATCAGCCAGCACCTGCATCAGGAACCGCCGCGGCTCAGCGATTTTCGCCCCGACCTCGCCGAGCTCGACGAGGTGTTCGCCCGGGCCCTCGCCAAGCGCCCCGAGGACAGGTTCGACCGGTGCCGCGCGTTGGCCACCGCCGTCAGCGAGTCGTCCGGGGCCGCCTCCGAGTTCGGCCGTGGCGTCGCGCCCCGCGCCGTGGTGGCGACGGAGCATCGCCGGCGCGGTCCCGCCGGCGTCATTGCCGTTCTGGGCCACCGTTTTTCGTCGAAAACCCGATGGGCGGCCGCGCTGGTGTGTGCGGTACTGATCGCCGTCGCGGCGACCTGGTCGATCCTCTACTCCTTCCAGCCCGGCCCGCCGCCGAGCAACCCGGCGCTCGCCTCCAAGCCGTCGGTGCCGGCCGCGAGTGCCGCGCCCACCGCGGGCGGACCCGTGCTCAACGGGACGTATCGGCTGGCCTACGACCAGGCCAAGCGCACCACCAACGGCATCTCGATCCGGCACGACGGCGCCGCCACCAACTGGTGGGCCTTCCGGTCGGTGTGCACCACCAACGGATGTGCGGCCACCGGCACCCAGCTGGACGACGCCACTCACCAGGTGGCCAACACCACCGATGGCGGACAGACCGACACCCTGCGCTTCGTGGGCGGCTACTGGCAGGGTGCGCCCGTGCAGCAGCGGGTGGGCTGCACCCAGCCCAACGGTCAGGTGCGGGCCACCCAGCAGGAAACCGTCGCCTGGTCGCTGGCGCCGCAGGCGGACGGCACGCTGCGCGGCACGGAGACCGAGACCGTGCTCAGCAACGAATGCGGGGCCCAGGGAGCGGTGGTGCGGGTGCCGGTGGTGGCCACCCGGGCGGGCGATGCGCCCGCGAAGGTGGCGCTGGGCGATCCCACCCAGGTCATCAACACCTCGACCTCCGCGTCGGCCCCGGCGCCGCCGGTGCTCGGCGGGTTGTGCAGCGACGTCGGCAAGGTGGCCTACGACCCGACCAACAACGAGCAGATCGTCTGCGAGGGCAGCAGCTGGGCCAAGGCGCCGATCACGATGGGCGTGCACGCCGCGGGCAGCTCCTGCGACCGGCCGGGCACCTCGGTGTTCGCCATGAGCACGTCCAGCGACGGCTATCTGCTGCAATGCGATCCGGTCACCCGGACCTGGACGCGTCCGGCGGGGTAGTCGGTCTCGCGGGGCGGGTCGGTCTCCAGGTACCACGACGTGAGTTTCAAACTCGCTAGCGCATGCGCTGGCACGTTTGGGGTAAGCGTTGTCCTTCCGGACAGGTACGGACGTGACGGATGTGGCGAAGGTGCCCCGCCGACCTGGTAAAACCACCGCCACGGCACTTGTCGGTGATCGGTTCTACCCTGGTGGCATGGCATTCGCCACGGAACATCCCGTAGTAGCGCATTCGGAGTACCGCCCGGCCGAAGAGGCCGTGGAGGGGTTGGTGCGCGTCGGCGGCCGCTTCGAGGTCGTCAGCCCACACCAACCCGCCGGGGACCAGCCGGCCGCCATCGAGGAGCTGGAACGCCGGATCAGGGCGGGAGAGCGCGACGTCGTGCTGCTCGGCGCCACCGGCACCGGCAAGTCGGCGACCACCGCCTGGCTCATCGAGCGGCTGCAGCGGCCCACCCTGGTGATGGCGCCCAACAAGACGCTGGCCGCGCAGCTGGCTAACGAGCTGCGAGAGATGTTGCCGCACAACGCTGTTGAATACTTCGTCTCGTACTACGACTACTACCAGCCCGAGGCGTACATCGCGCAGACCGACACCTACATCGAGAAGGACAGCTCGATCAACGACGACGTGGAACGGCTGCGGCACTCCGCGACGTCGTCGCTGCTGTCGCGCCGCGACGTGGTCGTGGTGGCGTCGGTGTCCTGCATCTACGGCCTGGGCACCCCGCAGTCGTATCTCGACCGCTCGGTCGAGCTCCGGGTCGGCAACGAGGTGCCCCGGGACGGTCTGCTGCGGTTGCTGGTCGACGTTCAGTACACCCGCAACGACCTGTCGTTCACCCGCGGCTCGTTCCGGGTGCGCGGCGACACGGTGGAGATCATCCCGTCCTATGAAGAGCTGGCGGTGCGCATCGAATTCTTCGGCGACGAGATCGAGGCGCTGTACTACCTACACCCCTTGACGGGTGACGTCATCCGCCAGGTCGACTCGCTGCGGATCTTCCCGGCCACCCACTACGTCGCCGGCCCGGAGCGGATGGCGATGGCGATCTCGACGATCGAAGCCGAGCTGGCCGAGCGGCTGGCCGAGCTGGAGGGCCAGGGCAAGCTGCTCGAGGCGCAGCGGTTGCGGATGCGCACCAACTACGACATCGAGATGATGCGCCAGGTCGGCTTCTGCTCGGGCATCGAAAACTACTCAAGGCACATCGATGGCCGGGGCCCGGGCTCACCGCCGGCCACGCTGCTGGACTACTTCCCGGAAGACTTCCTGCTGGTCATCGACGAATCACACGTCACCGTCCCGCAGATCGGCGGGATGTACGAGGGCGACATGTCGCGCAAACGCAACCTGGTCGAATACGGCTTCCGGCTGCCGTCGGCGTGCGACAACCGCCCGCTGACCTGGGAGGAGTTCGCCGACCGGATCGGGCAGACGGTGTACCTGTCGGCCACCCCCGGTCCCTACGAGCTCAGCCAGTCCGGTGGCGAGTTCGTCGAGCAGGTGATCCGGCCCACCGGCCTGGTCGACCCGAAGGTCGTCGTCAAGCCGACCAAGGGCCAGATCGACGACCTGATCGGCGAAATCCGCAAGCGCACCGAGGCCGACGAGCGGGTGCTGGTGACCACGCTGACCAAGAAGATGGCCGAGGACCTCACCGACTACCTGCTGGAGATGGGCATCCGGGTGCGCTACCTGCACTCCGAGGTCGACACGTTGCGCCGGGTCGAGCTGCTGCGTCAGCTGCGGCTGGGCGAATACGACGTGCTGGTCGGCATCAACCTGCTGCGCGAGGGGCTGGACCTGCCCGAGGTGTCGCTCGTGGCGATCCTGGACGCCGATAAGGAGGGCTTCCTGCGGTCATCGCGCAGCCTGATTCAAACCATCGGCCGCGCCGCCCGCAACGTCTCCGGTGAGGTGCACATGTACGCCGACACCATCACCGACTCGATGAAAGAGGCCATCGACGAGACCGAACGGCGTCGGGCCAAGCAGGTCGCGTACAACGAGGAGCACGGCATCGACCCGCAGCCGCTGCGCAAGAAGATCGCCGACATCCTCGACCAGGTCTACCGCGAGGCCGACGACAGCGAGACCGTGGAGATCGGCGGGTCGGGCCGCAACGCGTCCCGTGGCCGGCGGGCGCAGGGCGAGCCCGGTCGCGCCGTCAGCGCCGGGGTGTTCGAGGGCCGCGACACGGCCAGCATGCCGCGCGCCGAACTGGCCGACCTGATCAAGGACCTGACCGCGCAGATGATGGCCGCCGCGCGCGACCTGCAATTCGAGCTGGCGGCCCGGTTCCGCGACGAGATCGCCGACCTGAAAAAGGAACTGCGGGGGATGGACGCCGCCGGCCTGAAATGAGTTTGCTGGCAACCGATCTGCGGCTGTTGTCGCCGCGGCACCCCATACGGTGGAGGAGTGACCGACGCGGCGACTATCACCGGCGGCTGGCGTGAGCTGCTGGGCCCGAGGTATCTGAGGACGTCCATCCTGCTGGCCGGCGGGGTAGCGCTCTACGCCACCAACGAGTTCCTGACCACCAGCTTGTTGCCCAACACCATCGCGGAAATCGGCGGCAGCCGGCTCTACGCGTGGGTGACGACCCTGTATCTCGTCGGGTCGGTGGTCGCGGCGACGATGGTCAATCCGATGCTGCTGCGCATCGGCGCGCGTTCGTCATACATGCTGGGCCTCGTGGTGTTCGGCGTCGCCAGCCTGGTCTGCGCCGCCGCCCCGACCATGCATGTTTTGATTGCTGGCCGGGCGATGCAGGGGGTGGCCGGCGGCTTGCTGGCCGGGCTGGGTTACGCGGTCATCAACTCCGCCCTGCCCCGCTGGTTGTGGACGCGGGGCTCGGCGCTGGTGTCGGCGATGTGGGGCGTGGCGACCGTGGTCGGGCCCACGACGGGCGGCCTGTTCGCGCAGTTCGGCATCTGGCGCTGGGCGTTCGTCGCGATGGCCGTCCTGACCGTGCTGATGGCCCTGTTGGTGCCGGTCGCGCTGGCCCGGGTCAGCCCGACGACCGGCATCCCGAGGATGAAGGTGCCGGTCTGGTCGCTGCTGATCATCGGCGTGGCCGCGCTGGCCGTCAGCGTCGCGCAGATTCCGCACAACACCGTCGCGACGTTCGGGCTGCTTGCGGCCGGCATCGTGCTGGTGGGCGTGTTCGTGATCGTCGACTGGCGCATGCACGCGGCCATCCTGCCGCCCAGCGTGTTCTCGCCCGGGCCGCTGAAGTGGATCTACCTGACCATGGGCGTGCTGATGGGCGCGGCGATGGTGAACACCTACGTGCCGCTGTTCGGGCAGCGGCTGGCCCATCTGACGCCGATCGCGGCCGGGTTCCTGGGGGCGGCGCTCGCCCTCGGCTGGACGGTCAGCGAGATCGTCAGCGCATCGCTGGAGAACCCACGAACCATCGGGTGGGTGGTCATGGTGGCGCCGCTGGTGGCCGCGTCCGGCCTGGCATTGGGGGCGGTGGCCCGGCGCGGCGACGGGTCGGCCGGCACCGCCGCGCTGTGGGCGGTCGCGCTGCTGGTCGCCGGCATCGGGATCGGGATGGCCTGGCCGCACCTGTCGGCCCGCGCGATGGCGTCGGTCGCCGACCCGGCCGAAGGCGGCGCGGCTTCCGCGGCCATCAACACCGTCCAGCTGACCTCCGCGGCGATCGGCGCAGGATTGGCGGGCGTCGTCGTCAACACCGCCACCGGCGGCGAGGGGATGGCCGCGCACCTGCTCTTTACGGTGTTCACCGCGTTGAGCGCCGCCGGCGTGGCGGTGTCCTACGCCGCGACGCGCGCCACCCGCCAAGCCCAGCCGGTCGGCACCGGACGTTGAGCTCGGTCAGCGGCGAATCACCGCGTGGACTTGACAACCTGCGAGTAGTGGAATTGCCACCGTTCGACGATGTGGAAGCCGAGGTAGCCCGGGAATCGGTACGCCGGGGCGCGCCCGAACGCGGATCCGGGCGGTAGCGATGGGCCGGCTTGATGGTCCGGCAGCGAATTGTCCCTATTGGTGATCGTCCAGATCGCCGGGCATTTGTTGATTTTGGCGGTCGTCAGCCACACGGCGACGTGCCCGTCCCACAGCGATCCGACCTTCGGCCCGTAGACGCCGCGCTCGACGTCGACCAACGACCGGAAGGCCGCCGGCCGGGTGGCCAGCAGCGCGCGAATCGGCCCGGGCTTCCACGGGACGGTGTTGTCCACCATCAGGCAGTCGCCGGGGGCCGCGTGCGAGCTGATCAGATCGGCCACCTGGCTGTAGTCCCAGCCCTCCTTGGCATACGGCCACCGTTGCACGAACAGGTAATTCGGCACGGCGGCGACGGCGAACAACAGCACCGCGCCGGAGATCGGCCAGGGCCGGCGGGCGACGGTGACGATGCAGACGGCCAAGACGACGGCCATCGCGGGTGCGGTGAAGATCAGGTAGCGCGGGTAGTAGATCGGCTCGATGACGGCCGAATACACGACGACCAGCGCGGTGGGAATCACCATCCACGCCGTGGCGATGACCAGCAACCGGCGGAGGTCGCCGGCCGGGGCCGGCACGCCGGCCAGCCGGGTCGCGACCGCCGCGACGATCAGCACCGCGCCGGCGATCGCGAACGCCACGCTGTGGTCGAAGTACTGGCGCAGGATGATGTCGAAGGCGTAATGCCAGCTGACGGGATAGATCCAGTTCACCTGCCACACCTGGTGGTGCGCGAACAGGATGAACGGCGTCATGGCCGCCACCGCGGCGACGGAGCCGGCGGTCCACCAGAGCGCCGGAGCTTTGCGCGCGCCCTTCGGGGCGAGCAGCGGCAGCAGGGCGCCGTACACCGGCACCAACAGCACCAGGTTGAGGTTGAGCAGGATCGCCAGCATCAACCCCAGCGCGTACCAGACCCAGCCGCGCGGCCGGTTGCGCCGAACGGCGGCGACGAACAACACCGTCAGCCACACCGCCGCGGCGGCCACGAAGGCGTACGGCCGGGCCTCCATGCCCGCCCAGGTGGTGCGCGGCAGGATGGCGAAGACCGCCCCCGCGCAGACCGCGGTGGGCCGGGTGGAGAACTGCCTGGTGAAGACCGTGACCCCGGCCGCGGCGGCACCGACGGCCAGCGAGCTCGGGAAACGCGACCAGAACTCGGTGGGCGGGAACAGGGCGAACCAGCCGTGCATCAGCAGGTAGTACGCCCCGTGGACGGCGTCGATGTGGCTGAGCAACCGCCACAACTCCGGCACTGTCCGGCTCGCCGATGCCGATATCGTCGCCCCCTCGTCGAACCACAGCGACGGCCGACAGGCCCAGGCGGCGCTGACAACGGTGGCGAACAGGGCGATCGTGCAGGGATCCAGCAACCTGCCGCGCGTGCCCCCGGGCCCGGGCTCGGCGCCGACATCCCCGGCGCGCGGCTCGAGAGTGGGCTCGAGGGTGGGCATGGACATGATGGTTGTTACTTTAGGGCGCGGCTCATGTAACGGCTCACAAACTGCGCCCGGCGCATTCATTGTTCGTGCCGACATTGGCGAAAAGCGGCTTAATGCAATGCCTTCCATGGTGGCCGCACGCTTTTGATTGTTTTGCCATTGCCGATATTGTCCGTTGGCCCAGCCAGTGACCGCAAATAGCGGGCGCGCCACGCCGCGCGGTGTGGCTAATCTGCCTCCTGCGCAACGAGCAAACGCGCTACTGTCTTGGGTTGGCTGACCAACCGAAACTGGGAGGGTAAATGGGCGCCTATCGGACTGTGGTGGTAGGAACCGATGGCTCGGATTCTTCGATGCGCGCGGTAGAGAAGGCGGCACAGATCGCCGGTTCGGACGCCAAGCTGATCGTGGCGTCGGCGTATTTGCCCCAACACGAGGACGCCCGGGCGGCCGACGTCCTGCGCGACGAGAGCTACAAGGTTTCGGGGACCGCGCCGATTTACGCGATTCTGCGTGACGCCAAGGACCGCGCCCACGCCGCCGGTGCGCAGAATATTGACGAGCGCCCCATTGTCGGGGCCCCGGTCGACGCGCTGGTGCACCTCGCCGAGGAGGAACAGGCCGATCTGCTCGTGGTCGGCAACGTCGGCTTGAGCACGATCGCCGGCCGGCTGCTGGGATCGGTGCCGGCCAACGTCTCGCGTCGGGCCAAGACCGACGTGCTGATCGTGCACACCACGTCCTAGCGTCCTAGCGTCCTGGGGCCGCGCGGTTACCAGCCCCGCTCGCGCCATTCGCCCAGGTGGGGACGTTCGGCGCCCAACGCCGTGTCGTCACCGTGGCCGGGGTAGATGACGGTGGAGTCGTCATAGACGTCGAACACCCGGGTGCTGACGTCCTCGATCAGCTGGGTGAAATCGCCGGGCTGCCAAGTCTTGCCGACGCCGCCCGGGAACAGGCAGTCGCCGGTGAACAATTGGGTGACGCCGCCGGTCGCCGGGCCGTCCAGGGCCAGCGCGATCGATCCCGGGGTATGCCCGCGCAAATGGATGACGTCAAAGGCGAGCTCACCGATCTGCACGGTGTCACCGCCCGACAGCAAACGGTCCGGTTTGACCGGCAGCGGCTCCGCGTCGATCTCGTTGGCGGCGGTCGGCGCGCCGGTGGCGGCGGCCACCGCCTCCAGCGCCTGCCAGTGATCGAAGTGCTGGTGACTGGTCACGATCAGCGACACCTTCGGCGCGTGCCGCCGGATCAGGTCGATCAGGACGTCCGCGTCGTTGGCGGCGTCGATCAACAGTGTTTCGCCGGTAGCGGAACAAGTGATCAGATAGGCATTGTTGTCCATCGGGCCGACCGAGACCTTTAGGATCGTGGCGCCGGGTAGGGTCCGGCGGGCCGCGGTGCCGGGGTCGACGTGTCCGGTGTAGTTGTCGTCCACTGCAGTCATACCGGTCACGCTACTGGTCAAAACTTGCTTGTCGGTATGGACACATAGCATGGAATGCGCCGTGCGCGATTCCGGTTCGGGATGCGCACGGGCTTACCAGGAGGCCACGAGAAGTTGCCGGAAAGTTCTGAGAGGGGCAGCGTTGGCTGACCGTCTGATCGTCAAGGGCGCCCGCGAACACAACCTGCGCGGCGTCGATCTCGACCTGCCCCGCGACGCGCTGATCGTCTTCACCGGGCTGTCGGGTTCGGGAAAATCGTCGCTGGCCTTCGACACGATTTTCGCCGAGGGGCAGCGCCGCTACGTCGAGTCCCTGTCGGCCTACGCCCGCCAGTTCCTGGGCCAGATGGACAAGCCCGACGTCGACTTCATCGAGGGCCTGTCCCCGGCGGTGTCCATCGACCAGAAGTCCACCAACCGCAACCCGCGATCGACCGTCGGCACGATCACCGAGGTCTACGACTACCTGCGGCTGCTCTACGCGCGGGCCGGCACGCCGCACTGCCCGATCTGCGGCGAGCGGATCGCCCGGCAGACCCCGCAGCAAATCGTCGATCAGGTGCTGGCGATGCCCGAGGGCACCCGATTCCTGGTGCTCGCCCCGGTGGTGCGCACCCGCAAGGGCGAATTCGCCGACCTTTTCGAGAAGCTCAACGCCCAGGGCTACAGCCGGGTGCGGGTCGACGGTGTCGTGCACCCGTTGACCGACCCGCCGAAGCTGAAGAAGCAGGAAAAGCACGACATCGAGGTGGTGGTGGACCGCCTCACCGTCAAGGCGTCCGCCAAGCAGCGGCTGACCGATTCGGTGGAGACCGCGCTGAACCTGGCGGACGGCATCGTGGTGCTCGAGTTCGTCGACCACGAACACGACGCGCACAACCGGGAGCAGCGGTTCTCCGAGAAGCTGGCCTGCCCCAACGGGCACGCGCTGGCGGTCGACGACCTGGAACCGCGGTCGTTCTCGTTCAACTCGCCCTACGGCGCCTGCCCCGAGTGCAGCGGCCTGGGCATCCGCAAGGAGGTCGACCCCGACCTGGTGGTGCCCGACCCCGAACGCACCCTAGCCGAGGGCGCGGTGGCCCCGTGGTCGACGGGCCACACCGCGGAGTACTTCACCCGGATGATGGCCGGGCTCGGCGACGAGCTGGGCTTCGACGTCGACACCCCGTGGCGCAAGCTGCCGGCCAAGGCCCGCAAGGCGATTCTCGAGGGCTCCGACCACCAGGTGCACGTGCGGTACCGCAACCGGTACGGGCGCACCCGGTCCTACTACGCCGATTTCGAGGGCGTGCTGGCGTTCCTGCAGCGCAAGATGGCGCAGACCGAGTCCGAGCAGATGAAGGAACGCTACGAAGGCTTCATGCGCGACGTGCCCTGCCCGGTGTGTGAGGGCACCCGGCTCAAGCCCGAGATTCTGGCGGTGTTGCTGGCCGCGGGGGACCGGGGCGCGAAGTCCATCGCCGAGGTCTGCGAGCTGTCGATCTCGGACTGCGCCGACTTCCTCAACGCGCTCACCCTGGGTCCGCGCGAGCAGGCGATCGCGGGGCAGGTGCTCAAGGAAATCCAGTCGCGGCTGGGCTTTTTGCTCGACGTGGGGCTGGAGTACCTGTCGCTGTCCCGCGCCGCGGCGACGCTGTCCGGCGGTGAGGCGCAACGCATTCGGCTGGCCACCCAGATCGGGTCCGGTCTGGTCGGCGTGCTCTACGTCCTCGACGAGCCGTCCATCGGGCTGCATCAGCGCGACAACCGCCGGCTCATCGAAACCCTCACGCGGCTAAGGGGTTTGGGCAACACGCTGATCGTCGTCGAGCACGACGAGGACACCATCGCGCACGCCGACTGGATAGTCGACATCGGCCCGCGGGCCGGTGAGCACGGCGGCAAGATCGTGCACAGCGGCACCTACAGCGAGCTTTTGGCGAACAAGGACTCGATCACCGGCGCCTACCTGTCGGGCAAGGAACGCATCGAGATGCCCGCCAGGCGGCGCCCGGTCGACAAGCGGCGGCTCACCGTCGTCGGCGCCCGCGAGCACAACCTGCGCGGCATCGACGTCTCGTTCCCGCTCGGCGTGCTCACCTCGGTGACCGGGGTATCGGGTTCCGGCAAGTCGACCCTGGTGAACGACATCCTGGCGGCGGTGCTGGCCAACCGGCTCAACGGCGCCCGGCAGGTCCCCGGCCGGCACACCCGGGTCACCGGGCTGGACCACCTGGACAAGCTGGTCCGGGTGGACCAGTCACCGATCGGCCGCACGCCGCGGTCCAACCCGGCCACTTACACCGGGGTGTTCGACAAGATCCGCACCCTGTTCGCGGCCACCACCGAGGCCAAAGTCCGTGGCTATCAACCGGGCCGGTTCTCGTTCAACGTCAAGGGCGGCCGCTGCGAGGCGTGCACCGGCGACGGCACGATAAAGATCGAGATGAACTTTTTGCCCGACGTGTACGTGCCGTGCGAGGTCTGCCACGGCGCCCGGTACAACCGGGAAACCCTTGAGGTGCATTACAAGGGCAAGACCATCTCCGAGGTGCTGGACATGTCCATCGAGGAGGCGGCGGAGTTCTTCGAGCCGATCACCGGCATCCACCGGTATCTGCGCACCCTGGTCGACGTGGGGCTGGGGTATGTGCGGCTCGGCCAGCCCGCACCGACGCTGTCCGGCGGCGAGGCGCAACGCGTCAAACTGGCCGCGGAACTGCAGAAGCGCTCGACCGGGCGCACGGTGTACATCCTCGACGAGCCCACCACGGGACTGCATTTCGACGACATCCGCAAGTTGCTGAAGGTCATCAACGGCCTTGTCGACAAGGGTAATACGGTCATCGTCATCGAGCACAACCTGGACGTGATCAAGACCTCGGACTGGATCGTCGACATGGGGCCGGAAGGCGGTGCCGAGGGCGGAACCGTTGTCGCGGAAGGCACTCCGGAGGACGTCGCCGCCGTGCCGGAGAGCTACACCGGGAAGTTCCTCGCCGAGGTGATCGGCCGGAGCCCGGCGGCATCGGGCGCCCCGCAGCGATCGAACCGGCGTCGCAAAGTCACCGCCTGAGCCCGCGCGTCAACTGTTCTCGGGCTTCATCGCGTCGCGGATCTGGGCCAGCCGCTCGGCCGCGGCGCGCCGGCGTTCGTCGTACTGTTCCGAGACCGAACGGCCCTCGGCTGATTCCGCATCGAGCTCGGCGGCGCCTTGCGCCGTCGCGTAGCGGGCCTCGATCTGGTCGCGCACCGACTCGAAGGTCGGCACACCGGAGTCGTCGTACTCCGGGCCGGATCCGGCGGCGCCGGAAGTGGTGGGTTCGTCGGGCATGCCGTCACGGTACTGCCACGAGCGGCCGAAATGTCGCAACGTCCGTGGGCGGGGCCGCAGTGCCGAAATCGGCCCCGGGGCACAGTGGCAAGCCCGCTGTGTCAAAACAAATGCGAGACAAGCTCGATATCGCAACATCATTGGCCGCGCAGTGCGGCCGTATTCGGCCGTTTATGTCACAATCCCCTTGGTTAATTTGTCGCGAGTCGAATTAACAAATGGCTCAAGACCCGTTCAAAAAAATTACTCGGTAGTAACTGCAAATAGGTGGAGGTCACGGATGGAAGCGGCACAACTCACGGGAATCGGGATTGACGCCCCGTGGTCGGACACCGGGTTCGGCTGGCGCGATCACGCGACGGGATGTTGGGTCACCGCGGCCACGCCGCAGGCAGAGCCCGTGCTGTGGAATCAGTACCTGGACGGCGCGCTGGACAGTTATCGGCGGCACGGGCTGGAGTGGGTGCTCGACGTCGACCAGATTCGGGACGGCGCCGACACGGCATTGTTTTTTGTCGTGCTCGATCCGCAAGGGCGGGTGGTCGGAGGCACGCGGGTGGTAGGGCCCCTGCGGTCGCCGGAAGACTCCCACGCTCTCGAGGAATGGAAAGGCAATCCGGGACTTCCCTTGCTGCGCCATATGATTTCCAACCGGCTTCCGTTTGGCGTCGTGGAGGTGAAAAGCGCGTGGACCAATTCTCGCGAATATGGCAATCGGGCGCTGTCCACGGTGCTGGCGCGTACCGCGCTGCCGATGATGACGCTGTTGGGCGTTCAGTTCGTGATGGCCACCGCGGCCGCGCACGTGCTCGAGCAGTGGCAGTCGTCCGGGGGCGTCGTGGCCAACCGGGTAACCGCGGCGGCGTATCCCACCGACGACTACCGGACCAAGGTGATGTGGTGGGATCGCCGCACCCTTGCCACACATGCCGAGCCCGGACAATTCAAGCTGATGTGCGCCGAGAACGCCGAAATCCTCAGCCGCATCTCGGCATAGCACGAAATGACGTGGTGCCGAGGCGTTCCCGGTTGCCCGCGCAAGTGTGCTGGGTCGCGGCATCCCGCCGGTGAAACCGGGAAGGCGATGTCGGGCCGGTTGGCGCGAATGTCATCATTGCGGCTATGGCTTCTCGACACACGCGATTTCGGTTCTTCTACCGGATCGGCTTCACGCCGTGGGAGGGCCACCCGATCGGCCAAGGTCTGCGGGATCTCGTCGAGGGAACTTCAGACACGCCCGCGCTGCCCACCGGGCGGGCCCTCGACGTCGGCTGCGGCACCGGGGACTGCGCCGTCTACCTCGCCCAGCAGGGCTGGCAGGTCACCGGGGTCGACTACGTCGCGAAACCGCTCGACAAAGCGCAGGCGAAAGCCGGCAAAGCCGGTGTCGCGGTCGACTTCGTGCGCGCCGACGTGACGCAGCTGAGTCAGTCCGGGATCGGAACAGGCTTCGACCTGATCGTCGACAACGGCTGCATCCACAACATGAGTGGCGCCGACCGTGACGCGTACGTCCGGGAAGTCGGCGCCGTGGCGGCACCCGGCGCGCGGCTGTTCATCGCCGCGTTCCCTCCCGGGGGCCGATTCGGCGTGCCGGGCATCGGTCACGCCGAGATCCAACAACGTTTCACGCCCGACTGGACGCTGTTGTTCACCGGCGACGAGCAGGAGCTCGACGACCGGAAGACCCCGGCGTATTACTACCTGCTCCAATATCGCGCCTGAGCGCCCGCGCGTTCGGCGGGTTTAAACCGCGTTCCCTGTTCCCGAGAACCGGGTGGTGGAGAAGTTCATCGGTATGGCGCGCTTGGCCAGGAGCGACTCCATCGCCGTGCTGTCAAGCGGGCGGGACAGCAGAAACCCTTGTGCGCGATGGCATCCCAGGCTGAGCAGCCTCTCGGCCGCCGCCACGGATTCCACCCCCTCGGCCACGACGTCGAGCCCGAACGCGTCGGCCAGGGCCATCGTCGAGCGCACGATCGCCAGGTCGCCGGCGTTGGTGTCCAGGTTCTGGACAAACCCCTTGTCGATCTTCAGCGAATCGACGGGCAGAGATTTCAGATAGGTCAGCACGCTGTAGCCGGTGCCGAAGTCGTCGATGGCGATCTGTACCCCGACGTCCTTCAATCCGAACAACGTCTGACGTGTGGCGTCGATATCTTGGACCACAACGCTTTCGGTGATTTCCAGACAGACGGTGCTGGGATCGAGCCCGAACTCGTCGAGGGTGGCAGCGACGGTGTCAACGATACCTGCGGTGACGAGCTGCACGGGGGAGACGTTGATTCGAAGCACCGTGCCGTTGCCGACACCGTGTGACCGCCAGAGCCCGAATTGCGCACACGCCGAGCGCATTACCAGACGCCCCAGTTTGGCACCGAGGTTGATCGATTCCACGACCTGGATGAACGAATCGGGCATCAGTAGCCCCAGAGTGGGGTGTTGCCAACGGATCAGCGCCTCGGTGCCCAGGATCTTCCCGGTGTGCATGTCGAACTCCGGGAGGTAGTGCAGGACCAATGCGCCGCCACCGCCCTCGATCATCCCTTCCAGGTGCAGCTCGATGTCGTTGCGGATCATGTCGGTTGTCGACATTTCCGGGCGGAAGGTCGCGACGTTGTTGCCGCCGGATGCCTTGGCCGACCGGGTGGCCTGGTCGACCCGCCGGAGCAGGTCCGACGTGGTCTCGTCCCCGGGTACGCCGGTCGCGACGCCGATACTTACGGTGCGACTGAGCATCTCATCGTCGATGGGGATCGGTAGGTGGACCCGCTCGTGCAGCGAGCTTGCGAACGTTTCGGCGGCCTCGACGTCCATGGCCCCGGCGGGCACGATGCCGAACTCGTCGCCGCCGAAGCGGGCGATGACGGAGGGAATCTCGGTGGTCTCGCGCAGCAGCGCGGCGAACTTCTCGATGAATCGATCGCCGGCGTCCTGGCCGAGGCGACCGTTGATGACCTTGAAGCGGTCTATGGCGAGGAACACAACCGAGACCGGGCCGGGCTGTCCCTTCGCGAGCCGGTCGTCGAGGTAGGCGATGAGCGCCCTGCGGTTCAGCAGTCCGGTGAGTTCGTCGTGCTCGGCGAGGTAGTGAATTTGCTGTTCGGCGACGACGCGGGCCTGCAGTTGCGCGAACAGGGCAGCGATCGCCTGTAGCGCGTTGAGTTCTTCGGATAGCCATTCCCGGTCGCCGAGCTTGCCGAAGGCGAGCGTGCCGGTGGTGACGTCGCCGGACAGCAGCGGAACGGCGGCCAGCGAGACGGCGGGAGCTCCGGTGCCCTCCTCGATCCGGTGCTGGTAGTCGGCGTTCTCGGGCTCGGGACGGACCACCTCGGGCACCTTGAGGTGTTCGGTCCGCGCGAAGATCGAGTCGGCATCGGCGAAATACACCAGACCGATCGGGTCCGGGTCGGCGTTGCGTGGCGGGAATTCGGCGATGAGGCGCGTCGCGCGGATGGTGTGGTCGTTGTGGCGCAGGAAGCTGAAGTCCACCCCCAGGTCGCGAACCAGGTTGCCGAGCACGCGTTGGCTGATCGCGGCAGAGTCCGCCACGGTGGCCGCCATCAACTCGGCGGCGGCAGCGGTGACCAGGTGGTCCAGTGTGCCCGACATTGCCCTAACCGTAGCGGTAACCGGTGCGCTGCGTTTGGCATTGCATAGGGCGTCTAGCAATGATTCGCTCACGTTGACGGGCAAGTGTGATCAAGGCCGCATGAGCTCGGCGACGATGCGGTGTTTCGACGATCCGACGCGGCGCAAGGGCGTTAGCTGGTCGGCGAAACGGGCTGGCGACGCGGTCGAACGCGAGCGGGGACCGGGCCGCCGGCGATCATGGTGAAGTGCAGTGCGAGCGGAAACTCGGCATCCAGAGAGCGGATTTCGGCTCGGCGGATGAGGGTTGCCAAGGCGAGTGTCACTTCGAGCATGGCGAAATGGTCGCCGATGCAGGAGCGCGGTCCGCCACCGAATGGCAGGTATTGCCACCGATCGAGCGCCTTGAAGTTCTCCGGACTGAACCGCTCGGGGTCGAACCGAAGTGGATCCTGCCAAAGTTGCGGGTCGCGCTGTACGGCCATTCGCCCGACGATGAGCATGGTGCCCCTCGGCACCCGATAGCCGGCCACCGCGACGTCGCGGGAGGCCATGCGCGTGCCGGTGGGGGCCGGCGGGCACAGGCGAAGCGACTCCCGTATCACCTGCATGGTGAATCCGAGCCGGGGCAGGTCGTCGGACGTCAGCGGGCGATCCGGTAGGGCCGCAACCTCGGCCGCCACCCGCTCTTGGTAATCGGGGTGGTGTCCCAAAGCCCACAGGGCATAGGTCAAGGCCGTCGTGGTGGTGTCGTGGCCGGCGAACAGGAACATGACCAGCTCGTCGCAAATCTCCTTATCGGTCAACCGCTTTCCGGTCACCGGATCCTGCGCCGCGATGAGCGCGTGGACCAGCGGTGCGACTCGTGTCGGATCGGAGCGACAGTCTCGCAGGATCTCCTGCGTCAGAGCGTGCAGTTTGGCGCTTGCCGCTCGCGCGCGCCGCCGCGCCGGTGTGGGCAACCAGCGAGGCGCACGAAGCGGATTGGTCGCGCGCCTGACCGCGTAGGCCAACGCGACCCGTAGCGGCTCGACAACCTCGTCGGCCCGCTGTTCCAGGTCGAGTCCGAGCACCGATCGGCCCAGCGCGCGCAACGTTATCGTGCGGCACTCGGCGTCCAGATCGATGACGGCACCGTCCTGCCACCCCTCGCTCACCGATTGCGCCGCCTGCTCCATGTGACCGCCGAACTCGCTCACCCGCTGTTTGGTGAACACCGGCTGTAGGGTGCGCCGACGTGACTTCCATGGCTCGAAGGGAAGATCGGTGAGACTGGCGCCGATGATGTGGCGCACCTGCTCGAAGACGGGTGTGGTCTTGTCGACGGAATCGTCTTTGGTACTGAGGATGTCGCGGATGGCTTCCGGAGACGTCGCAAGCACCATCGGCGGCATCAGCCATCGCGGCCCCAAGGTGAAAAAGCTCACCCGGCCGCCGGCATCACGCAGCCTTTCCGTCCCGGTGCTGAATTCGCGCACCGCCGCGAGGCGCTGACGAAAGGGCATCGGGTTCACCGGCGGCAGGGGTAAGTACTTGATTTCGTCACTCGCCAGGGCCTGAACCACGCCTACCTCCCGCGGATAATGATGTTGCCTACGCCGATCCGGTAGGACCGCGCAGGCCACAAGCTTGCCGGCCCCCGCTGACCGGACAAGTATTCCAGCACATCCGTTTCGACGCGGCGAATTCACCGGGCTGCCAGTGAAATTGCAGGGACGGGTTGATAATCATGTACGACAGATCGGCCCAATGCTCGACCGTCGCCAGAACCTGACCCGAAATCGGTGACGCGGACTCCATGAAAGGTTGAGGGTGAACAGAATTCGGCCCCTGTGGCGGATGCCCGGCATCGTCTTGCGTGAGCGGTCGCATCCGGCAGGGCGTGAGCGCATTCCTGAGCCGATGGTGGTGGACGATCCGGAGTCCGTTGCCCAGTTTCACACCGGTGGCGGATCCAACCCGGGGATGCTCGCGGTCTACGACTTGTGCGCTCGGGCGCTTGATGCGCTGCTGCCGCCCGACGGCCACCTGCTGGACCTCGGCGTCGGTTCCGGCCGTGCGCTCAGCGCCGTGCTGCGCCGACGGCCCGACGTTCGGGCCACCGCCGTCGATCTCGCCCCGAACATGCTGTCCACGGCGCGGGAGCTGTTCGACGCCGAAGGCCTGGGGGACCGCGTCGAACTGCGTCAGGAGGACATCACGGCGCTGCCGGAGCAGATTTCAACGCGTCCGTGGGACGCCATCTCCTGCATGTGGACCCTGCATCAGCTACCGGATTTCGACACGTTGCGCGGCGCCCTCCGGGAGATCGCCGACCTCCAACGCCGCAGCGGTGCGGCAGTGTGGATTTCCGATTTTCAGCGCCTGCGGGACCCGGCGGCCGCCCCCAAGATGCTCGAGATCGCCGACCCCGCCTCGCCGGCCGTCCTGCGCCAGGACGCCATTGCAAGCGAGGCGGCGGCGTTCACCATCGCGGAACTGTCGACAGAGCTCGCCGCAGCGGGACTGCACGAAATGCATTGCGGCCACTCGACACCCGTGCCCTATCTGCAGGCGTACTGGACATTCGGGTCGCGCGGCGAACCGCACGGCGTGACCGGCACGCGGGACCCTGGGTTGCGCGGTAGGGCCCGCCGCGAGTCGGCGTTGTTGCGATGGGGATTCACGGCGAAGCCGTTCTGAGGTGCTGTGGCGCCGATGGTGCTCGCCGCGCGACGGCGGCGGATCAGAGGCCTTGAGTGCGGACCCGGCTCGGGCTGCGGCGACTGGACACCGAGGGTGGCGGCGCGGTGGTCAAGCGCAAGGCCAGCACGATGGATTCTTCGGGAGCGGTTGCGGTGAGGCGCACGAAATCGTCTTGTAATCGTGCCAATTCGCCGGCGAAACCGGCCGACAACTCGTGCAGATCGGCAGCATTTCGCGCGTGCAGGAAGACCGGTGACAACGGCCGGACGGCGAGGCCTTCCCGCTGGGCAACGATCCATACCGCCTCGACGGCCGACCCGCCGCGGACGTAGTCACCAAGGCGACTTCCGGTCACGGTCAGCACCGCCAGCGCCGAGCTGCCGAGGACTTCGTCGCGCATGCCGTCGCCCAAGGCGCTGCCGGCGTTCCATTCGGCAAGGTAAGCCATGACGTCGGGGCGGCGCACGATATCCATCAGCGCCAGGTCGCTGGCTTCGAGTTCGAGGGAGCGTACGTCGATACCGGTGTCGGGGTCGGGATCCCCAGGCCAGCGCAGCTCCGAGACCATCTCGGTGTGCAGTTGCCGCGTCAGGTACCGGATGCGGTCGGCCGCACCGAAAATCGTTGCGGCCCGCGCCAGGTCGTCTCGCTCGGTGAGTAGGTGCAGACGCGCGCCCTCGCCCTCGGCGGTGACGGTGAGCAATTTGGCCGTCTGATCGTCGAGCGGTTGTGGGATTCCGCGATGACGGTTGGTCTCGCGCGCGAGCATCGGTTCGTACAGATCGGCCAGGGCGGGGTCGTTACCGTTTCCGAAGTGCATCGTGGCCCGTACCGGAGACCCGGCTGCGTCTTCGGAAACGCTCACCGGTCCGAGCATCCCACGGGCGGCGGCGGCGATCCTGACGTTGCACAACGCGGCCCCCACCGCGACAGCGCTGCCGCGGAAGCCCACGTCCATCGTCGAAGTATGTTCCGGGGCAACGCTTATGGTGAGGCTGGTCGGTTGCGCGTCGATGCACCACGGCTGGCTGTTTCCCCCCGACGGGGCGCGCATCGCGGCGGCGACAATCGTGTCGTCGAATGCGGATGCGGCCGGGTCGCTTCCCGGTTCGGTGTCTCGCGCGGGGTGAAGCTGGGCCGTCTCGACTTCGTCGAGTTCGTCGAGCGCCGCGCCGGTGTCGATGCGGCACCGGCCGGATCTCAGGTTCTCACCCAATCCGATTCTGCGCACAGCCTCGGCCATCGCCGCAGCGCCGACGATGACATCGGATGCCAACTGCGGCCACGTCGACAGCGATCGGTCGATCTCGATGAGCGACGCGGCGGTGCGGGGCGAGATGTGCTCGGCTTCGTCGTAACGCAGCATGTGCGGGAGCTTCTCGCGGGTGCTCATGCCCGCCACTTGCTCGATATCGAGCTGATCCAGCAGCCCGTGCATGACCGGGCGCCCAGGGTTTTGATCGAAGCGTTCGACGTCGACCCGCCCCCGGTCGCTGGTCGCCATCAACGTGGGGATTCGCCTGTCACGGGCCGCCATCCGCAGGGCGATCTTCATGTCGAGCGAATCGCACTCCTCGATGACGATGTCCAGTCCGTCCAGAAAGGCATCGATGGTGTCCGCGGTGATCCCGGCATCGAACACGTCCACCGCCAGGTAGGGATCGAGCTCGGCGATCCTGCGCGCCGCGACCTGAGCTTTGTTCAATCCGAGGTCGAATACGGTGGCCGGCACCCGATTCAGATTCGACAGTTCCAAGTGATCGAAATCCGCCAGCCGCAGGCGGCCACACAAGCCCTGAACCGCCAAGGTATGCGCGATGACATGGCCGACGCTCAGACCGGCGACGCCGATCGTCAGTGAGCTGAGTTTGGTCTGTTCCGCCGCGGTGATGTTGTTTCTGTTGCGATCAAGTCGTAGCGCCCGAAACCCGCGCGGCCCCAGCACCGCAACGGCGGCGCGCCGCCACGGGTAGTACGCCCACCGAGCCCCTTCGTCGAGCAGCGTCGAATCCGGCGGTGGGCGCAGGCCGCGCAGATTGGCCAGTTGCGCGTCGAGCCGGTCGACGATCTCGACGGTGGGATCGGCTCGCAGCCGCTCCAGTATCAGACGGTCGCCGGGTTCATCGATGTCGAGAATCTGCGCGCTGTACGCGGTTACCGTGCGCTCGTCCATGGTGTTTCGTGTATAGCACCTGACCGGCGCGTCGGCCGCGGTAACGCGGCGGTTGGCCGCTCGTCAAGCGGTCACGCCCTCGTCCCGCGACTCCGTGTCCTCGAGGAACTGCCCGCGCCGAATCAGGCTCGTGACCGCGGCGTCCCAGCGTCGCAGCTGTGGCTCGCTGAAGAACGCCTCACCCAGATAGAGCTCGATATAGGGATGCAGAATGATCGCGCCGATGCGCAGGATGAGCGGATTGAGCGCCCCCCAGTCGGGATCGAGGTCTTCTCGCAGCTTGCCCTGCTGCCCGAATTGTTCGCCCTGGCCCGCGCTGATACCCACCAGCCCGGTGAAGATGACCGAACCCAGTGCGCCGCCCTCGGCGAGCGCACGCCCGAGATAGGTCATCACATCGGGACGTTCGACCATCAGTGCGGTCAGCCGGCGCCCCGCCTCGTTGAGGCTGTCGGCGGCCGGCTCGGACGGCGTACCGGCTGCCAATGCCTCGCTCACCGTCTGCAGGACGTATTGATCGACGGCGGCGCTCAGCGCGGCCTTGGTGCGAAAGTGGTGCTGTATCAGCCCAATCGACACGTCCGCGGTCTCGGCGACCGCGCGCAGCGTCGTGGCGGCGATGCCGCGAACGGCAAAGCAGCTCAGCGCGGCGTCGCGAATGCGCTCCTTGAGCGACGGCTCCGCTGGCGGGGGCGGGTCATAAGGAAACAGCCGGGTGGGTCCCACGGCCGGACAATACACCCGTATCGCATCCCGGTACGAAGGTATCGGACCACCATATCCGCGCATCGTCACCGCGCCTGCGTTCCGCCCGACCATGGGCGCGGCCACCCGCCTGCCCTCGTCGACGAACGGCGTTCCCGCGCACCAGGTCCCGCGACCCTACTGCGACCGCCGCTCGAGGTAGCGAACCATCTGTTCCCAGTACACCAGCGTCAACGTCATCTGCAGGGCCACGGCGATCAGCGCCGGTCGCAGCCGACGCCGGTTTGCGGCCAGCACCGCGCCCACCGCGGCCGCCGACGACGCCACGCTGACCACCATCGCCGCGTCGCGGGGCCGGCGGGTGATCCACAGCTCCTCGCCCAGCATCGCCCGCGTCGACCAGGCGTGCTGTTGCGCCGGCTTGCCGAACACCACCGGATTCACCGCCAGCCACAACGCAATCCAGGCCGCATGGCGCCATCGTCGCGTCCATATCGGGACCAGGATCAGCGGCGTGCTCGCCCACCGGGTCCATGCGCTCAGCGGATGGCAGTGCCGCGCGAACACCGCACGCCGCACGCGCGCAACCGGATACACCGGCGCTATCGCTTGGAATGTTCGGCCGGAACTACCACCGGGGCGCCGGCGCCCGGCGCGGATGCGGCGGGCAACGGGGTGCGCGGAATTCCCGGCGTGCCCAGCTCCCCGGCCAGCCAGGGCAGCGAGGCCGCGAACACCCGGTCCGCGAACGGCCAGTCGTGCTTGCCGGGCTGCGGAACCACCGCACAGTCGATTCCGTTGGAGCGACCGATCGCGCACAGCGAATAGGCGGCCGCCGTCTGATTGCCGGGATTGGCGGCCGCCTCGCGTCCGGCGAGACGGATGGCGCCGCTGTCGGCCAGCTGCAGGTCGCGGCGCGGCGGCGGGCCGTCGGACGAGATCGCGAACCAGCCGGCCACGTCGCGGTACGGCCCATGCCGGGTGATCACCGTGGTCGGGTCGAAAGCCGCCCAGGCGTCGGCGTTTCCGCCGAACAGCCTGGCGATGGTCTGGGCCTTGCTGCCGGCGTTGGGGAAGAAGTCACCGGCGACGTCGACGAACGCGCTGAACAGCTCGGGGTGCATGACGGTCAGGTCGACGGCGCAGGTGCCGCCCATCGACCAGCCCGCGACGCCCCAGTTGGACCGGTGCGGGCTGACCCCGAAGGTCGAAATCATGAACGGCACAACGTCTTTCGTCAGGTGATCGGCGGCGTTGCCCCGAACCCCGTTGACGCATTCGGTGTCGTTGTTGAACGCGCCGCCGGAATCGACGAACACCAGCACCGGCGCCTTGCCGTCGTGTGCGGCCGCGAAGTCGTCGATCGTCTTGACCGCGTTGCCCGCCCTGGTCCAGTCGGCGGGTGTGTTGAATTGCCCGCCGATCATCATCACCGCCGGCAACGCCGGCGGCGGGGTGGTCGCGAACCATTCGGGGGGCAGGTAGACCAGCTCGCCGCGGTGTTTGAAGTGTGACCCGTCGGACGGGATCGCCACCGGCACCACGGTGCCGTGCGGCGGCCGGATTCGGCTGGCGGCCATCGCGGTAACGGTGGCCTGATCGGTCTGATCGGGCAGCGGCCCCGAGGTCAGCTGGCTCCACGCCGACTGCACGGTGGGGAAGTAGCCGACCCACAGGTTGAGCACCAGCGCCGCGCTGAGCAAGCACAACGGTACGGCCAGCACCGCGGCGCCGCGCCGCCAGCGGCGCGCGGTGCGCCAGCCCAGCGCCAGCACGGCCGCCGCCATGCCGGTCAGGGCGATCCACAGCCACAGCGCCGCCGGTGCGGGGTCGTCGGAGAGCCCGCGGTCGACGATGTACCAGTGCGTCAGGTAGGCGGCGACCCCGCCGGCCAGCGCGGCGGCCGGCAGCCACACGGTGCGCCAGCGGCGCGACCGCCAGCCGACCGCCAGGAGCAGCACGATCGCGGCGAGCACCTGGATCGTCGCCGGCACCCAGCCATGCATCAGCGAGGTGTGGCTACTTGCCAGGACCTGCGCCGCGGCGCTGTCCGTCGGGGCTGTCACGTGAGTCATTGTGATCTAAAGTTAATCGGCCTGGAACAAATTCACCGAATGTTCGCGCTGGGCTCTACGGACGTTCGGGGCCGCCGCTAATGCGGCTTGGCCAGCGGAAATGGCAAGGTCTCCCGGATGCTGCGGCCCGTTATGAGCATGACGAGCCGATCGATGCCCATACCGAGTCCGCCGGTGGGCGGCATCGCGTACTCCATCGCCTGCAGGAAGTCTTCGTCGAGCTCCATCGCCTCGGGATCCCCGCCGGCAGCTAACAACGACTGCTCCTGCAGGCGGCGGCGCTGTTCCACCGGGTCGGTGAGCTCGCTGTAGGCGGTGGCCAGCTCGACCCCCCAGGCCACCAGGTCCCACCGCTCGGCCACGCCCGGTTCGCTGCGGTGCGGCCGGGTCAGCGGCGACACCGACGTCGGGAAGTCGATATAGAACGTCGGCTCCTCTGTCCGGTCCTCGACCAGATGCTCGTACAGCTCCAGCACCACCGCGCCGGCATCCCAGTGCGCCCGATAGGGGATGTGCGCGGCGTCGGACAGCTTGCGCAGGGTGGACAGCGACGTGGCGGGGTCGACGTGCTCGCCGAGCGCTTCGGACACCGCGTCATAGACGGTCTTGACCCGCCACACCCCGGAGATGTCGACGGGCTCGAGCCGGCCGTCGCCCCCGTCGGCGCGGGGTCGCAGCACCACCTGCTCGCCGTGCGCGGCCTCGGCGGCGTTCTGGATGAGCTCGCGGCAGCCGTCGATCCACACCTTGTAGTCGGCGTGGGCCTGGTAGGCCTCCAGCAGGGTGAACTCCGGGTTGTGGCTGAAGTCGACGCCCTCGTTGCGGAAGGCGCGGCCCAATTCGAAGACACGCTCCACGCCGCCGACGCACAACCGCTTCAGGTAGAGCTCGGGGGCGATGCGCAGGAACAGGTCCAGGTCGTAGGTGTTGATGTGCGTGACGAAGGGCCGCGCGGTCGCTCCACCGTGGATCTGCTGCAGGATCGGGGTCTCGACCTCGATGAAATCCTTGGCGAACAGCGTCTGCCGGACCGAACGCAACACGTCGCTGCGGGCCTTGATCAGCTCGCGCGAATCGGGATTGACGGCCAGGTCGACGTAGCGGGTCCGCACCCGCGCCTCCGGGTCGGTCAGCCCCTTCCACTTGTTCGGCAGGGGCCGCAGGCACTTGCCGATCATCCGCCAGTCGGTGACGATCAGCGAGCGGCTTCCCTTCTTGGAAAAGCCCATCTGCCCGGACACCTCGACCAGATCGCCCAGGTCGATGGCCGCGGTGAAGTCCGCGGTCCGCCCCCGCTGCAGCTGCGAATTGTCCAGCAGCACTTGCATTTCCCCCGACCAGTCGCGCAGGTCGGCGAACAGCACGCCGCCGTAGTCGCGGATCCGCAGGATCCGTCCCGCCACCGTCACACTTTCCTGGTCGTCGGCGACCAGGGCCCGGGCGATGGTGTGGGTGGGCGGGGTCCCCACCGGGTAAGCGTCAACGCCGTTGTGCTTCAGGGCTTTCAGCTTGGCCAGGCGCACTCGAACTTGTTCGGGCAGCCGTGACCTGGACTCCTCCTCGTCGGCGGACTCCCGGCGTTCCCGCAGCCCGCTGACGTCCGGGGCGCTGCCGTCGTGATGCAGCAGCCCGGACTCCGCCAACCGTGGCGGGACGGCGGGGTAGTGGCCGGTGTGCGTCTTGCGCCGCCCGAACGGCAACACCAAAAAGCCCTCGGCGAGTGCCGAAGCGACGCCGACCCGCGGGATCAGCCGGGCGTCCTCGTAGCAGGCGTAACGCGGCACCCAATCGGGTTGGTACTTCATGTTCGAGCGGTACAGGGTTTCCAGCTGCCACCACCGCGAGAAGAACAGCAACAGTCCTCGCCACAGCCGGGCGACCGGACCCGCGCCGAGCTGGGCGCCCTGTTCGAACGCCGAGCGGAACATCGCGAAGTTCAGCGAGATGCGGGTGATGCCAAGGGTTTCGCCATTGAGCGCCAGCTCGCTGACCATCAGCTCGATGGTGCCGTTGGGGGACTGCGGCGACCGGCGCATCAGGTCCAGGGAGACACCGGTGGTCCCCCAGGGAACCAGCGACAGCATCGCGACGACGCTGCCGTCGCGGTCCAGCGCCTCGACCAGCAGGCAGTCCCCGTCGGCGGGGTCGCCGAGTCGGCCCAGCGCCATCGAGAAGCCGCGCTCGGTCTGGGTGTCGCGCCAGGCGTCGGCGCGGGCGATGGTGTCGGCCATCGCCTCGGCGCTGATGTCGCGGTGGCGCCGGATCCGCACGGTCAGGCCAGCCCGACGGGCCCGGGTCACGGCCTGGCGGACGCCGCGCATGTCGGGGCCGGACAGCTTGAAATCGGCGGTCCGCAGGATGGCTTCGTCGCCGAGCTCGAGCGCGTTCAGACCGCCTTCGCGGTAGGCCCGCGCGCCCTGGGTGCTGGCGCCCATCACCCCGGGCGCCCAGCCGTAGGTTTGGCACAACCCCAGCCAGGCGTCCACGGCCTGCGGCCACGCCCGCGGATCGCCGATCGGGTCACCGCTGGCCAGGCAGACGCCGATCTCGACGCGATACGTGACCGCGGCGCGTCCGCTTTGGGCGAAGACCACCGACTTGTCGCGGCGGGTGGCGAAGTAGCCCAGGGAGTCGTTCCTGCCGTACAGCTCGAGCAGGCCGCGGATGGCCGATTCGTCCTCGCCGGTCAGCGCGTTCTCCGCGCGCTGGGACTGAAAGAGCACGATCGTCGCCAAGATCAGCGCCAGCGCGCCGAACAACCCGAAGATCGCGTTCAGGAAGACGTGCGGCCGGCCGGTGAACAGGTCGGGATCGGCGAGCGCGAATCCGACCACCCGGTTGGCCACGTACGGCAGCCGGTCCTGGCGGGCCAGCGTTCCCGGGAACAACTCGACCAGGCCCCAGGACACCAGGATGCCCACCACGTCGCCGGCGATGAGCACCGCGGCCGCCTTGACCAGCGCACCCTTGCGGACCTTGGCCCAGAACTCCCGGTAGGCCAGCACCAGCAGGACGATCGCCACGATGTGGACGGCGAAGCCGAGGTTCTCGCCGAAGATCTCCGCGGCGGTGTTGTCGCCCGCGGCGATGTCGGCGGCGTTCAGCGCGGCGGCCAGGATCATGTTGGCCAGCAACAGCAGCCAGGCGATGCGCTTGCGCGCGGTCAGGGCCGCGGCCAGCAGCGCCAGGATGAACGACCACGCGATGCTGGTGTCCGGGAAGTTGAACAGGTAGTCGTTGATGAACTCGCGCGGGACCTTGATCAGGTACCGGATCAGCGGGGACACGCTGCCGAGCAGCGACACGGTCGCGATGACGCCCACGGTCCATCCGGCCGCCGCCGGCACCCAGCGGTACCGCGAGTTCGACCGGCCGCGCGGCCCCGAACGCAGGCCTGAACGAGGGCCCGAACCGGGCCTCGAACTAGGAGATGCGAGTGTCACAGACCGCGAGGATATGCCCTCAATCCGTGAAAAGCTTGTCGAAGCGCTGAGACTGGCGGCCGCCAGTTTGGGCGTGGTTTCGGGCCGGCCGCCGGCCCATTGCGGCGCGGTCGACCGGCCGAAGTGCTAAAAGCCACCTCAAGGCTGCTAAACTAGCGGCTGCGACCATCCCGGCGAATGCCAGGAACAGTTAAGTGGAGTCCCACTCCCACCGCGAGCCGATGAAATCCCGTTGCGGATCTTCGAAAGGTTCAGCGGTCCGGTCACAGGCATCGCGGATGCCTGTTCCGCGGGTGACGCGGGCGGCTCGAGCAGTTTCCAGCCGCGATCGGTCGGCATTGGGCCCTGCTTGTGCAGGGCTTTTTTGCTAGTGGTGTGGTGTCTCCGCCGCTGATTCCCGGACCGACCCAGGCGGTCGTCACCGCAGGACCTACAGAAGCCCAACAAGGGAGGCCCCATCAGCACTGAGACCCGCGTCAACGAGCGCATTCGCGTACCTGAAGTCCGATTGATCGGCCCAGGGGGAGAGCAGGTAGGCATAGTGCGCATCGAAGACGCACTGCGCGTCGCTGCGGACGCCGATCTTGACCTTGTCGAAGTTGCCCCGAACGCCAGACCGCCGGTCTGCAAGATCATGGACTACGGCAAGTTCAAATACGAAGCGGCGCAAAAGGCGCGCGAATCCCGCCGGAACCAGCAGCAGACCGTCGTCAAAGAACAGAAGCTGCGACCCAAGATCGACGATCACGACTACGAGACCAAAAAGGGTCACGTCATCCGCTTCCTGGAGGCGGGGTCGAAGGTGAAGGTCACCATCATGTTCCGCGGACGTGAGCAGTCGCGGCCCGAGCTGGGCTATCGGCTGCTTCAGCGCCTGGGAGCGGACGTCGCCGAATACGGCTTCGTCGAAACGTCCGCCAAGCAGGACGGCCGCAACATGACGATGGTGCTGGCACCGCACCGCGGCGCGAAGACTCGCGCCAAGGCGCGCCATCCGGAAGGACCGGGGGGCGGCGCGGCATCGGAGACCGATGCGGCCGCCGAAGCCGAACCTTCGTCGAACTGACCCAGCGCGAGACTTTTCAAGCGCCCGAGTGCCCGCACTCGAGCACTTCATAGAACAGAGGAAACATGCCCAAAGCCAAGACCCACAGCGGGGCGTCGAAGCGGTTCCGGCGCACCGGAACCGGCAAGATTGTTCGCCAGCAGACCAACCGCCGGCATCTGCTCGAGCACAAGCCGACCAAGCGGACCCGGCGGCTCGACGGCCGCACCACGGTGTCGGCCAACGACACCAAGCGCGTCAACAGCCTGCTGAACGGCTGACCACCGCGCCGGCCAGACCCGCAGCGCGAGCTGGCACGGCGACCCGACCAACCAATTGTGAACGAGAGTAGGAACATCCAATGGCACGCGTGAAGCGGGCGGTCAACGCCCACAAGAAGAGGCGCAGCATCCTGAAGGCCTCGAAGGGCTATCGCGGCCAGCGATCCCGGCTCTACCGTAAGGCCAAAGAGCAGCAGCTTCATTCGCTGAACTACGCCTACCGCGACCGTCGTGCGCGCAAGGGCGAGTTCCGCAAGTTGTGGATCTCGCGGATCAACGCGGCGGCGCGCGCCAACGACATCACCTACAACCGGCTGATCCAGGGCCTCAAGGCCGCCGGTGTGGAAGTGGACCGAAAGAACCTGTCCGACATCGCGATTGCCGACCCGGCCGCCTTCACGGCGCTGGTCGACATCGCGCGGGCGGCCCTGCCCGAGGATGTCAACGCTCCCTCGGATTCGGGAGAAGCGGCCTAACAAGCGCAGGTGCTGACCGAACGTTCGGCCAGGGTCGCCGCGGCGGTCAAGTTGCACCGCCACGTCGGCCGCCGGCGGGCGGGCCGATTCCTCGCCGAGGGCCCCAACCTCGTCGAGGCCGCCGCCCGCCGCGGCCTGGTCCGCGACGTCTTCGTCACCGAAGTCGCCCAGCAGCGGCATGAGTCGCTGCTGGCGACGTTGGCTTCCGCGGGTTGCCCGGTGCACCCGGTCAGCGAGCGCGCGGCGAAAGCGTTGTCCGACACCGTCACTCCGGCCGGCCTGGTCGCCGTGTGCGAAACGCCGGCGACCCGACTTTCCGACGTGCTGGCCGGGCCGCCCGCACTGGTCGCGGTCGCCGTCGAGATCAGCGAACCGGGCAACGCCGGCACCCTCATCCGCCTCGCCGACGCCCTGGGCGCGGCGGGCGTCATCCTGGGCGGCCACAGCGTCGACCCGTACAACGGCAAGTGCCTGCGCGCGTCGGCCGGCAGCATCTTCTCGGTCCCGGTCGTCGTCGCGCCGGACCCGCTCGCCGCGGTCGACGCGTTGCGCGCCGCGGGCCTGCAGCTGCTCGCCACCACCGTCGACGCCCAGACGCGGCTCGACGAGGCCGGCGAACTGCTCGGCGTGCCGACGGCGTGGCTGTTCGGCCCCGAATCACACGGTCTGCCAAGCGAAATCGCCGCGGCGGCCGACCACCGGCTGCGGATCCCGATGGCCGGTGGGGCGGAGAGCCTGAACGTGGCGTCCGCGGCGGCCATCTGCCTGTATCAGAGCGCGCGGGCGCTGAACCTGCCTACGCGGCCTTAGCGGCGCGTTTGGGCCGGCCCCGCCCGGCGCGCAGGCCGGCCAGCGACAGCGTCGTGTGCACCAGCGAACCGGCGCGTTCCATCAGCGCCCGGGCGGGCTGCAGCGCCGGGTCCAACGGCGACTTCGCCGACGGGGGGAAGTAATGCATCGGCAGCCCGCGCCGGTCGCGCGGCGGCGCCATGAACGGCGGGGCCTCCACCAGCGGCGCGTCGGTGGGCAGCCGCCCCTCGGCGCGGCGGTAGGCGGCCAGCGCGCGCGGGTGCAGCCGGATCTCGTCGGGCACCGCCAGGAAGGCCAGTTCGACGAGCTTGCCGAACAGGCGCAGCAACACCTCGTCGCCCGGGGTCCAGTGCAGTCCGGCCTTCTCGCGCACCGCGGGCTCGAACAGCCCCGCCGCGATCCAGCGCTGGCCGGCGACCAGCGGCTTGAAGATCTGGTCCCAGATCGGTGTGGGCATCAGCACGAATTTCGGCTTGGGAATCCGCATTTGGAAGATGTCGCGCGTCGCCCGGTTGATCTCGAGGGTCTCGCGGCCGGTGCGCTCCCAGTACTCCTGGAACTCCTCCCAGGTTTCGGGCACCGGCCGCATGCTCATGCCGTACATCCGGTACCACTGGACGTGCTCGGCGAACAGCTGCCGCTTCTCGGCCTCGGTCAGGCCGCCGCAGAAGTACTCGGCCACCTTGACGATCAGCATGAAAAACGTGGCGTGCGCCCAGTAGAAGGTCTCCGGGTTCAGCGCGTGATAGCGCCGACCGGCCGCGTCGGTGCCCTTGATGGTGTGGTGGTAGCTGGTGATCTGCCGGCCGGTCTGCGACGCCCGGTCGCCGTCGTAGACCACCCCCATGATCGGGTAGACCGACCGGGCCACCCGCTGCAGCGGCTCGCGCAGCAGGATCGAATGCTCCTCGACGGCCGTGCCGAGTTCGGGGTACATGTTCTGGATCGCCCCGATCCACACGCCCATCATTCCGGTGCGCAGGTCGCCAAAATACTTCCAGGTCAAAGAATCTGGTCCGAGCGGATCGGCGGGCGCAGTCCCGCCCGCATGCACAGTGCCAGTCATCGCGGCCTCCTGCTCCGGTTGGGCTCACGATAACTTTGACAACGGGCGTTGTCTACGATTTCGGCGAGGTGTCCGCCGGGTGTTATCGAGCTTGGACACCGGTGTGGCACCAGTGTGATCAGGCGGTTTGGTGCGACGTGTGACACATCGGGCGCGGCCGTCATTGCCTGCCTCGAAGAAAACCAAATAACCTGGCCGGGTGGAACTCGCGCGTCGCGATCTGGACCCGGGCGAGGCCGAAGAATCCCAGGCGCACTCGGCTCCGCCGCGCTCTCCACTGTCGGTGCACAGCGCGACTCAATGGCTGCACAGCCGCAACCGCAGCCCCGCGGCGGTCGCCTTCATCCGGCGCGCCCGCCGGCTGCTGCCCGGCGACCCCGAGTTCGGCGATCCGCTGTCCACGGCGGGCGAGGGTGGCCCGCGAGCCGCGGCGCGCGCTGCCGACCGGCTGCTGGGCGACCGCGACGCGGTGTCGCGCGAGGTCAGCCTCGGGGTGCTGCAGGTGTGGCAGGCGCTGACCGAAGGGGTGTCGCGCCGGCCGGCCAACCCGGAGGTGACGCTGGTCTTCACCGACCTGGTCGGCTTCTCGACGTGGTCCCTGCAAGCCGGCGACGACGCGGCGCTGGTGCTGCTGCGGCAGGTGGCGCGGGCCCTCGAGCCGCCCCTGCTCGACGCCGGCGGACACATCGTCAAACGGATGGGCGACGGCATCATGGCCGTGTTCGGTGATCCGACGGTCGCCGTGCGCGCCGTGCTGGCCGCCAAGGACGCGCTGAAATCGGTCGAGGTGGACGGCTATACGCCCAGGATGCGGGTCGGAATCCACACGGGACGCCCGCAGCGGTTGGCCGCCGACTGGCTCGGCGTCGATGTGAACATCGCCGCACGAGTTATGGAAAGGGCCACCAAGGGTGGAATCATGGTGTCGAGTTCAACGTTAGATCTCATACCGCAAAGCGAGTTGGACGCGTTGGGCGTCGAGGCCAAACGCACGAGGAAGCCGGTTTTCGGGCCGAAGCCCGCCGGCATTCCCGACGATTTGGCGATATATCGCCTCAAGACTCTTAAGGAGTTGTCAGGCCCTGATGACACAGCCGAGACAAAACCGCAGCCATAATGGATGCCAATGTTAGGGGGCATCGCGTCCCGGCTCGCCCGGGTCCAATTCACTGTGGGGTATGCGGCGGTGCTGCTCGCCATCAGCTGCGCCATCCTGGCCCTCGGCCCGCACGCGCATGACGTCATCGTTGCGCGCGCCAGCACCAACGTGCACAACCTGGCCCACGGCCACCTGGGCACGCTGCTGGGCAGCGCTCTGGTGGTCGACGCCGGCCCGCTCTACTTCTGGCTGCCCTTCCTGACCTGCCTGCTGGCGCTGGCCGAGCTGCATCTGCGCACCATCCGGCTGGTGGTGGCCTTCCTCGTCGGCCACATCGGCGCGACCCTGCTGGTGGCCGCCGCATTGGCCGCGTCGGTCGAGTTCGGCTGGCTGCCCGTGTCGATCACCCGGGCCAGCGACGTCGGCATGAGCTACGGCGCGCTGGCGGTGCTCGGCGCGATGACCGCGGTGATCCCGTCGCGCTGGCGGGCCGGCTGGGTCGGCTGGTGGGTGTCGGCGGGCATCGCCTCGGCGATCATCGGCGGCGACTTCACCGACGCCGGCCACACCGTCGCCGTGATCCTGGGCGTGCTGGTGTCCGCCCGGTTCAGGCAGCCGATCCACTGGACGCCCGCGCGCTACCTGATGCTGGCGGCGTCCGCGGGCTTCGGCTTCCTGATGCTGGCCCACCACTGGGGGACCATGGCGGCGACGCCGGTCTTCGGTGTCATCGGCGCGTTCGTCGCCTACAAGGTGACCAAGGTCGCCGGCGGTCGGGGCGTCGCCCCGCTGGAGGCCCCCGTGCTGGGCGACGACACGCTGGGCGGGCCGCAGCCGGCCGTCGCCGGCTAAGCCACACCGCCGTCGGTGGCCCGCGGCGGCCACCCGCCGGCTCGACCGCCAAGCGCCCGGCGGGTGCCGCGCGCCGAATCACTATGATCAGCACTCGACCCGTGCCGCGCGGAAGCACATCGATGCGGGCAGCCCGAACAGCCTCGTCAGCAAGGAGAGTGTCGCCGCGTGGGTGATCAACCCGTCGATCTGTCGCCGCAAGCCCTGGCCGCAGCGGTCAGCGCCGCCCGGGAGGCCTTCGCGCGGGCCGGCGATCTCGACACGCTGGCGCGCGCCAAGACCGAGCACCTCGGTGACCGCGCACCCCTGGCGCTGGCGCGCCAGGCGCTCGGCGGCGTCCCCAAGGACGAGCGCGCCGATGCCGGCAAGCGGGTCAACGCCGCCCGGACCGAAGCCCAACGCGGCTACGACGAGCGGCTCGCGGTCCTGCGGGCAGAGCGCGACGCCGCGGTGCTGGTCGCCGAGGGCATCGACGTCACGTTGCCGTCGACCCGGCAGCCGCCCGGCGCCCGGCACCCGATCACGATCCTGGCCGAGCACATCGCCGACACCTTCATCGCGATGGGCTGGGAACTGGCGGAGGGCCCGGAGGTCGAGACCGAGCAGTTCAACTTCGACGCGCTGAACTTCCCGGCCGACCACCCCGCGCGCAGCGAACAGGACACCTTCTACATCGC
>NZ_LZLL01000019.1:0-971 GCF_001669335.1 Mycobacterium sp. 1245852.3
GAGCAGCTGCTGCGGGAAGCCGTCGGGGTACCCGAGGGCTGGATGATCGCCGGCCACATCGTGGTGGGGTGGCCGAAGGGCAAACATGGCCCGCTGCGCCGGCGTCCGCTGGCCGAATTCGTCAACCTCGACCGCTGGGACCAAGCCGCCGACGGCGTCCTCGACGGTGCCCGAGCCCCCGGCTAGCTGGGCGCTCGAAGCCATTGGCCCGGCGAACCGGGCGCGCGGCGGGATGGCCTGTTTGATACCCCATGCCCGGATTCAGAGATTATTACTTCCGCAACCGAGAATGGTATTCTCGCCGTGACAGTCACGACGAGAGGCGGCGCGGATGCTGTTGGAGTTCGATGCTGACCAGCGACTGTGGCAGGACACGGTGCGCGACGCCGTCGCGAAGCAGTGCCCGCCGTCGTTGGTGCGCAGCGTGGCCGAAGAGGGCGTCGACCCGAGCCCGTTGTGGAAATCGTATGTAGACCAGGGCTGGACCGAGCTCAGCGATGCGGACAGCGCCGTCGAGTTGGCCATCGTGCTCGAGCAGCTCGGCCACGCCACCGACCCCACCCCTTACCTGGCGACGATGAGCCAGTTCGCGCCGCTCGCCGCGGACCGCTTCGACCCACACCAGTCGGGCACCGCCGTCTATAGCGGGGTCGCCGCGCACCGCGACGCCGAGGGTTGGGTCCTGGAAGGCACCGCGCGGCACGTGCTCGACGGAGATCGCGCGGATCGGCTGGCGGTGGTGACCGACGCCGGGGTGTTCCTGGTCGCGTCCGGTCAGGTGTCGGCCCGGCGCGCGGCGGTGTTCGATCCGGTACTGCACGTCGCCGACCTGTCGTTCGCCGAGGTTCGGGTGCCCGACAGTGACCGGCTGACCGTCGACGCGGAACGCGCTCACCATTTCGCGTTGACCGGCATGGCGATCACGATGGTGGGCGCCTGCCAACGCATCCTCGACCTGGTGCTCGAGCACG
>NZ_LZLL01000020.1:0-1376 GCF_001669335.1 Mycobacterium sp. 1245852.3
GGTCAGCCGAGCATTGTGCGACGACGGCGCACGCCCATAACCGGTACCAGAATCCAGACGGGAGGATGTGACGGTCATTTCCGGTGTGTCCTTTCACAACTCAGGCAGGTGCTGCTCGGTCGGGGCATCAAGACGCAAATTCGCCTCGCGGTACACCGGACTGTTGCAGTCATCACAATGACAATCCCACCTCTGATGAATAGTTGTCAAGCTTTCAGCTGCGGTTAACTGTCTTGAGCGAGGTGATTTCAAAAGTGTTGAAACGCCACGCGATCAGGTGGCCAGAACGCCGTTGTGAGGTTGCTGTGCGGAGCCCTCTTGCGGTCAGTGTGCCCGAGCACCCTTGAGCCCACCGTGTAGTGCCGCTGATGGCTGCCGCCCAACAGCGGTATTGAGTCGGATATCGATCTGGTCTGGAGCGCTCGGTCAGTGTGGAGCACCGACAGCCTGCGAAGGTGCTTACTTCGGCGTCGTCCCGACGAGAGGCGCGACGGCTGGCATCAGGACGGCTATGTGAACTTTCCACCGACGGTGAAGAGCCCTGACTTGACTTCACGAGGCTGGGCTTCTCCGCGTTCGACGTTCACCGGATCGCGGCCCGCTTCCACGTCATCGACCATCTGGCTCAGCATGCGCCGCAACATCACCACACCCTTGTCGAAGGTCACCAGTGTCTCTGCGGAGTGCTGGGTTATCGGCCCCTGCGAGATAATCGCTTCATTATCGCCGGGATAACGCTGGGCGTCTTTCTCGCTCAGTTCCCAGGGAAACTTTCCGTTCTGCTTAATCCCTAAGATCAGGCGCATCATCCGATCGATGCTCGTCCCCCGCGTCGCGATGAAATTCCGGTAGGACGTGTCGTCACAGGGCACATTCCACACGAGGCAGTCCGGGCGCTGGTCGACCGGAATTTTCACAAAGTCCGGCAACGCGATGATATTGGGCACGTGACACTCGATGCACCAGTCCAGTTGGCGGGTCTCGCCATCGGTTACTTCGTGGTGGAACCGCTGACGATAAAACGGGCCGTGGGCTGTCGTCTCGAATTCGATCGTTCCCGGTAGCCGGTACGGGTCGAAGTAAGAGTGCGGAAACCCGTCTAGCTCGCCGACGCCGTCGAACTGGGGACCGCTGTGCGTGTAGTGCAGCCACATCGCATGTACCGGGTCCATCGCATTTTCATAGGCCTGCAACCAATTACACGGCATCACCATGCCGGTGACATTGAATCCGGGCACCGGGATTTCACTGAATATGGCCTCCCCTTCACCGAGCTCCTCAAACATTTCGTAGCGAGGTAGCGCGGGTTTGCGTTCGGGCGGACCCATGTAGACGAACACCAAGCCGTAGCGCTCCTCGACCGGATACCACGGTTG
>NZ_LZLL01000021.1:0-884 GCF_001669335.1 Mycobacterium sp. 1245852.3
AGCGCGAGCTGGATTGCCTTCGCGCGGGATTCGCCGGCGATCTGTCCGGCCAGCCACAACGCGAGGTCGAGCCCGGCGGACACGCCGGCGCTGGTGACCATGTCGTCGGAGTGCACGATCCGTTCGTCGGCCACCGGAACCGCGCCGAATGCCTTGAGCGCGGGGATCGTCAGCCAGTGCGACGTCGCCCGCCGGCCGTCCAGCAGCCCCGCGGCCGCCAAGATCACCGACCCGGAGCACACCGACGTCGTCCAGCTCGCGCTGCCGTGGGCCCGGCGCAGCCAGTCGAGCAACGCGTCGTCGCGTGCGTGCACCGGGGTCGACGGCCCGCCGGGCACGAGAATGACGTCGGGGGAGGGTGTTTCGGCCAGCGAGTGGGTGGCGCCGATGACCAGCACCCCGGAGTCGGCGGTGATCGGTCCGGCCTCGTGCCACACGAAGCGAACCTCGGCGCCGGGCAGGTTGCGCAGCACCTCGTACGGCCCGATCATGTCGAGCGCGGTGAATCCGGGGTAGGCCACGATGGCGATTTGGGTCATCGGTGTCGTCCTTTCGGTGTCAGGCGAAAGCCTTGCGGTATTGATCGGGCGAAATACCCACGCGGCGAAGGAAATTGCGCCGCATGGTTTCCGCGGTGCCGAAGCCGCACCGGGCGGCGATGGCGACGACGGTGTCGTCGGTCTCCTCCAACTGCCGGCGCGCGGCTTCGGTGCGGATCCGTTCGACGTATTGGCCGGGCGCCTCGCCGATTTCGGCGGTGAACACGCGGGTGAAGTGGCGCGGGCTCATCGCGGCGCGGCGGGCCAGATCACCGATGCTGTGCGGACGGCCCGGGTCGACCTCGATCGCCTCCTGCACCTCGCGGATGGAATCCCGTCTGGCCC
>NZ_LZLL01000022.1:0-9554 GCF_001669335.1 Mycobacterium sp. 1245852.3
CGCCGTCGGCTCGCATGGAGGTGCCCGCTCCGCCCGCGATGTGCATCAGCTCGAAGCGCGCATCGACTCGCTCGCGTCGCGGAACTCGAAGTTGATGGAGACCCTCAAAGAGGCTCGCCAGCAACTGCTTGCGCTGCGTGAGGAAGTCGATCGGCTGGGGCAGCCGCCCAGCGGCTACGGCGTCCTGCTCGGCACGCACGAGGACGACACGGTCGACGTGTTCACCTCCGGCCGCAAGATGCGGCTGACGTGCTCGCCGAACATCGAAGTTCCCTTGCTGCGCAAGGGGCAGACGGTCCGGCTCAACGAGGCCCTGACCGTCGTCGAGGCCGGCACGTTCGAATCGGTCGGCGAAATCTCCACGTTGCGTGAGCTCCTGGCCGACGGGCACCGGGCCCTGGTCGTCGGGCACGCCGACGAGGAGCGCATCGTGTGGCTGGCCGAGCCGCTGGTCGCCGAGGACCTCCCGGAGGGGCATCCCGACGCGCTGAACGACGACACCCGGCCGCGCAGGCTGCGGCCCGGCGACTCGCTGTTGGTCGACACCAAGGCCGGGTACGCCTTCGAGCGGATCCCCAAGGCCGAGGTCGAGGACCTGGTGCTCGAAGAGGTGCCCGACGTCAGCTACGAGGACATCGGTGGCCTGACCCGCCAGATCGAGCAGATCCGGGACGCGGTGGAGCTGCCGTTCCTGCACAAGGAGCTGTACCGCGAGTACGCGCTGCGCCCGCCCAAAGGTGTGCTGCTCTACGGTCCGCCCGGTTGCGGTAAGACGCTGATCGCCAAGGCCGTGGCCAACTCGCTGGCCAAGAAGATGGCCGAGGTGCGCGGCGACGACGCCCGCGAGGCCAAGTCCTACTTCTTGAACATCAAGGGACCCGAGCTGCTCAACAAGTTCGTCGGTGAGACCGAGCGGCACATCCGGCTGATCTTCCAGCGCGCCCGCGAGAAGGCGTCGGAAGGCACACCGGTGATCGTGTTCTTCGACGAGATGGACTCGATCTTCCGCACCCGCGGGACCGGCGTCTCCTCGGACGTCGAGACCACCGTCGTCCCGCAGTTGCTGAGCGAGATCGACGGCGTCGAGGGCCTGGAGAACGTCATCGTGATCGGCGCCTCCAACCGTGAGGACATGATCGACCCGGCGATCCTGCGGCCCGGCCGTCTGGACGTGAAGATCAAGATCGAGCGGCCCGATGCCGAAGCGGCACAAGACATCTTCTCGAAGTACCTGGTCGAGACGCTGCCGGTGCACGCCGACGATCTCGCCGAGTTCGGGGGCGACCGTTCGGCTTGCATCCGGGCGATGATCGAAAAGGTCGTCGAGCGGATGTACGCCGAGATCGACGACAACCGGTTCCTGGAGGTCACCTACGCCAACGGTGACAAGGAAGTCATGTACTTCAAGGACTTCAACTCCGGCGCCATGATCCAGAACGTCGTCGACCGGGCGAAGAAGAACGCGATCAAGTCGGTGCTGGAGACCGGGCAGCCCGGTCTGCGCATCCAGCATCTGCTGGACTCGATCGTCGACGAGTTCGCCGAGAACGAGGACCTGCCCAACACCACCAACCCCGATGACTGGGCGCGGATTTCGGGCAAGAAGGGCGAGCGGATCGTCTACATCCGCACCCTGGTCACCGGCAAGAGCTCGAGCGCATCGCGGGCCATCGACACCGAATCCAACCTGGGCCAGTACCTGTAGGGCTCGGCGCCGGCTGAGCCCGTGGGGCTCAGTCGGTCACCAGCGAATAGCTGTTGGTCAGGGTGTCCTGCAGCACCTGGGCGGGCCGCTGGGTCGTGTCCACGCGCAGTTCTTCGGTGAGGACCCGCGGTTGATACGACCACCCGGCCGGCAGGTCGAGCCGGTCGGCAAGGCCCGGTAGGTCGTCGCGCGACAAGGTGGCGTCGGCGACCTGGCTCCAGGTCTGCATCACCCAGTGCCGGCTCTGCGGATCGATGAGTTCGAACACCTGCTGGCCGGCGTTGAAGACGAACACCGTGTGGCGACTGACCGTGTTGGGGACGTATGGCGCAGGGTTCATCGACGACAACAGCACGGTGGCCTGCTGGATCATCTCGATGCCGCCGAAGGACTTGGTGATCTGCGGCCCGCGGGCCTGTTTTTCGATGGCGTTCATCAGCCAGTAGCGGGGACCGTTGAGCAGGGCTGCGGCCGCGCCGTGTTCGGTGGCGATGGCGTGCGCGTCCAGCGCCGACCACAGCTCCTGGGGACAGTCGTTGAGCGGGAAGCTGTTGTAAACCGTTGCCTGTGGGCCCGCCTCGCCGGGGGTTACCAGGAGTACCTCGCCATAGCGCTTCCCGGACAGGTCGAGTGCGTGTTTACCGACGGCGCGGCCGGATTCGGGGGCGGACACTCCGGTGAAATTAATCACTGGTACCGGTGCCGTCAATACGACGGACGGCGGGCCCGGCGGCGCCTCGATAGCGGTTACGCGCCACCAAAGTCGTCTGCAGGTCGTCGATCAGCGGGTCGAGAAAGGTGGACCGGTACTCCGCGTCGCCCGCCGCGCGGGCGCTGATGTACATGAACGTCAGCGCGCCGAGGAACAGGGTCATGTGGATCAGTGAGTCGGGCACCGGCAGCGTGAATCCGAGCACCGTCGCGCGGCTGGTGTAGGTGTGGGTCCACTCGTTGAGCAGGTCGGGGCTTCGCCGGGTGAGCACGAACGGCAAACCGCGCTCCAAGAACCAGCTTTCGGCGGCGGCGCCCGGCGCGGCTCGGCGGTCCGGAGCGCGGCCGCGAAGAAGCTCCATGCCGGGTCACCCTACGGCCGGCAGCCCACCCGCGGCGGCCGTATCGAAAGGGTTGCCCGACGGGCGGTTTGCGGACGTCGGTGGGGCCGCGGGCTCGCCCGGGCGAATCGCATCGGCTGGCTCCCGCGCGCCCCGCCGCGCGGGCCACTTCGTCGCCCGGCCTACGCTTAGGTCATGCAACGGATTATCGGAACGGAGGTCGAATACGGCATTTCATCGCCATCGGACCCGACAGCCAATCCGATCCTCACGTCGACGCAGGCGGTTTTGGCGTATGCGGCCGCAGCGGGCATCCAGCGCGCCAAGCGCACCCGCTGGGATTACGAGGTGGAATCGCCGTTGCGGGATGCCCGCGGCTTCGACCTGAGCCGCTCGGCCGGCCCGCCCCCGGTGGTCGACGCCGACGAGGTCGGCGCGGCCAACATGATCCTGACCAACGGCGCGCGGCTCTACGTCGACCACGCGCATCCCGAATACTCCGCCCCCGAGTGCACCGACCCGCTGGACGCGGTGATCTGGGACAAGGCCGGCGAGCGCGTCATGGAGGCCGCCGCACGCCACGTCGCCAGCGTGCCGGGGGCCGCGAAACTGCAGCTCTACAAGAACAACGTCGACGGCAAGGGCGCGTCCTACGGGTCGCACGAGAACTATCTGATGTCGCGGCAGACGCCGTTTTCGGCCATCATCGCCGGGCTGACCCCCTTTCTGGTCTCCCGGCAGGTGGTCACCGGCTCGGGCCGGGTCGGCATCGGCCCCTCCGGTGACGAGCCCGGCTTCCAGCTGTCCCAGCGCTCGGACTACATCGAGGTCGAGGTCGGCCTGGAAACCACGCTCAAGCGCGGCATCATCAACACCCGCGACGAGCCGCACGCCGACGCCGATCGATACCGGCGGCTGCACGTCATCATCGGCGACGCGAACCTCGCCGAGACGTCGACCTATCTGAAGCTGGGCACCACGGCGCTGGTGCTGGACCTGATCGAAGAGGGCCCGGCGCACGGCATCGACCTGAGCGACCTGGCGCTGGCGCGGCCGGTGCATGCGGTCCACGCCATCAGCCGCGACCCGTCGCTGCGCGCCGTCGTGGCGCTGGCCGACGGCCGGGAGCTGACGGGGCTTGCGCTGCAACGGGTTTACCTCGATCGGGTGGCCAAGCTGGTCGACAGCCGCGACCCCGATCCGCGCGCGTCCGACGTCGTCGAAACCTGGGCGCACGTGCTCGACCAGCTCGAGCGCGACCCGATGGAATGCGCCGAAATACTCGACTGGCCGGCTAAGCTGCGCCTGCTCGAAGGGTTCCGGCAGCGCGAGAACCTGAGCTGGTCGGCGCCGCGGCTGCACCTGGTGGACCTGCAGTATTCCGACGTCCGGCTGGACAAGGGCCTCTACAACCGGCTCGTCGCGCGCGGTTCGATGAAGCGCCTGGTGACCGAGCATCAGGTGCTCGAAGCGGTGGACAAGCCGCCGACGGACACCCGCGCCTACTTCCGCGGTGAGTGCCTGCGCCGATTTGGCGCCGACATCGCCGCGGCCAGCTGGGACTCGGTGATTTTCGATCTGGGTGGTGATTCGCTGGTCCGGATCCCGACGTTAGAGCCGCTGCGCGGCAGCAAAGCCCACGTCGGGGCGCTGCTGGACTCGGTGGACAGCGCCGCCCAACTGGTCGAACAACTCACCAGCTAGGTGCCGGTTAACCCAGGGAACGTCGGGGTCGACCGGTAGGCTAGGAAAGACCAACGGGCAGTGTGGCTTGATCGGTGAACAAGCCATTCAACGGGCCCAGACAACGCAGGAGGCGGCGATGGCTCAGGAGCAGACCAAGCGTGGCGGTGGTGGCGACGACGAAGACGATGTCGCCGGCAGCACCGCCGCGGGCCAAGAACGCCGGGAGAAGCTAGCCGAGGACACCGACGATCTGCTGGATGAGATCGACGACGTCCTCGAGGAGAATGCCGAGGACTTCGTTCGCGCGTATGTCCAAAAGGGCGGACAGTGACCTGGCCTTTCTCTGATCGCCTGTCCACCAATTCCGCGCTTCCGGGCTACGCACCTCCAAGAAGCCTCGCTATAGACCTCTCGTCGTTTGCTGATCTGTTGCGTCGGCAGGCGCCGGAGTTGCTGCCGGCGAGCCTGTCGGGCACGCAGTCCGATGGCGCCGCGGGGCAGCTGCCCCACGGCACCACCATCGTCGCGCTGAAATATCCCGGCGGCGTGGTGCTCGCCGGCGATCGGCGTTCGACGCAGGGCAACATGATCGCCGGGCGCGACGTCAAGAAGGTGTACATCACCGACGATTACACGGCCACCGGCATCGCCGGCACCGCCGCGATCGCGGTGGAATTCGCCCGCCTGTATGCGGTGGAACTCGAGCATTACGAGAAGCTCGAGGGCGTGCCGCTCACGTTCGCCGGCAAGGTGAACCGGTTGGCCATCATGGTGCGGGGCAACCTGGCCGCCGCGATGCAGGGTCTGATCGCCTTGCCGCTGCTGGTGGGCTACGACATCGATGCGCCGGATCCCGAAGGCGCCGGGCGCATCGTGTCTTTCGACGCCGCCGGCGGCTGGAACCTGGAAGAGGAGGGCTACCAGTCGGTGGGGTCGGGATCGATTTTCGCCAAGTCGTCGATGAAGAAGTTGTACTCGCAGGTCACCGACGCCGACTCCGCGGTGCGCGTCGCCATCGAGGCGCTCTACGACGCCGCCGATGACGATTCCGCCACCGGCGGACCGGATCTGGTGCGCGGCATCTACCCGACCGCGGTCACCATCGGCGCCGAGGGAGCGCTCGACGTGCCGGAGAGCCGCATCGCCGAATTGGCCCGCGAAGTGATCCAAAGCCGTTCGCGCGCCGACACTTTCGGCCCCGATGGTGGTGAGAAGTGAGCTTCCCGTATTTCATCTCGCCCGAGCAGGCGATGCGCGAGCGCAGCGAGCTCGCGCGCAAGGGCATCGCCCGGGGCAAGAGCGTGGTCGCGCTGGCCTACGCCGGTGGTGTGCTCTTCGTCGCGGAGAACCCGTCGCGGTCACTGCAGAAGATCAGCGAGCTCTACGACCGCGTCGGCTTCGCGGCCGCCGGCAAGTTCAACGAATTCGACAACTTGCGCCGCGGCGGAATCCAGTTCGCCGACACCCGCGGGTACGCCTACGACCGTCGTGACGTCACGGGCCGGCAGCTGGCCAACGTCTACGCGCAGACGCTGGGCACCATCTTCACCGAGCAGGCCAAGCCCTACGAGGTGGAGCTGTGCGTGGCCGAGGTCGCGCACTACGGCGAGAGCAGACCGCCTGAGCTGTACCGGATTACCTACGACGGGTCGATCGCCGACGAGCCGCATTTCGTGGTGATGGGTGGCACCACCGAACCGATCACCACGGCGCTCAAGGACTCTTACGCCGAGAACGCCGACCTGCGTGAGGCCACCCGCATCGCCGTCAAGGCCCTGCGGGCCGGCAGCGAAGCGTCGAATGGCGACCAGGCAGCCCTGGACGTCGGCAGCCTGGAAGTCGCCATCCTGGATGTCAACCGGCCGCGACGGGCGTTCCGGCGGATCAACCGCGCCAGCCTGGAAAATTTGCTGCGCGAGTTGGATTCCGACGGCCCGGCAGGCGAAGGCGAGGAATCGAACGGGGAATCCGCCGACTAGGCACCGCTCGGCGCGGCCCACGCCGCCGGTGCCGATGTTGCTGTTGGTGCCCAAGGTGCGGGTGAGCCGCGAAGAGTCGCAAGGCCCGGTGCGGCGGACGGTCGCCCGGTGCGGCCTCCCGAAGGCATCCGCGCGACCTCCGGAAAACTTCGTCGGATTGATACGCGCGGCTTGCTCACCGTCCCGGTCGGACAACCAGTACGCTCGATTACGTGCAGCGACGAATCATGGGCATCGAGACCGAGTTCGGGGTCACCTGCACATTCCATGGGCACCGGCGGCTCAGCCCGGACGAGGTGGCCCGCTACTTGTTCCGCCGTGTCGTGTCCTGGGGCCGCAGCTCCAATGTTTTCCTGCGTAACGGCGCCCGCCTGTACCTCGACGTCGGCAGCCACCCGGAGTACGCCACCGCCGAGTGCGACAGCCTGGTGCAGCTGGTCACCCACGACCGCGCGGGCGAATGGGTGCTGGAAGACCTGCTCGTCGACGCCGAGCAGCGGCTGGCCGACGAGGGCATCGGCGGCGACATCTACCTTTTCAAGAACAACACCGACTCGGCGGGCAACTCCTACGGGTGCCACGAGAACTACCTGATCGTGCGGGCCGGTGAGTTCTCCCGGATCTCCGATGTGCTGTTGCCGTTCCTGGTCACCCGCCAGCTGATCTGCGGCGCCGGAAAGGTCTTACAGACCCCCAAGGCCGCGACGTTCTGTCTCTCCCAACGCGCCGAGCACATCTGGGAAGGCGTTTCCTCGGCCACCACCCGCAGCCGGCCGATCATCAACACCCGCGACGAGCCCCACGCCGACGCCGAGAAATACCGGCGGCTGCACGTGATCGTCGGCGACTCCAACATGTGCGAGACCACCACCATGCTCAAGGTGGGCACGGCCGCTCTGGTGCTCGAGATGATCGAAGCCGGCGTCCCGTTCCGGGACTTCTCGCTGGACAATCCCATCCGCGCCATCCGCGAGGTCAGCCACGACATCACCGGTCGCCGGCCCGTGCGGCTGGCGGGCGGGCGGCAGGCCAGCGCGCTGGACATCCAGCGGGAGTACTACACCCGCGCCGTCGAGCACCTGCAGACCCGCGAACCCAACGCGCAGATCGAGCAGATCGTCGACCTGTGGGGCCGCCAGCTCGACGCGGTCGAAAGCCAGGACTTCGCCAAGGTGGACACCGAGATCGACTGGGTGATCAAGCGCAAGCTCTTCCAGCGCTACCAGGACCGCTACAACATGGAGCTGTCCGACGCCAAGATCGCCCAGCTGGACCTGGCCTACCACGACATCAAGCGCGGACGCGGCGTCTTCGACCTGTTGCAGCGCAAGGGGCTGGCCGCCCGCGTCACCACCGACGAGGACATCGCCGAGGCGGTCGACAACCCGCCGCAGACCACCCGGGCGCGGCTGCGCGGCGAGTTCATCAGCGCCGCCCAGGCCGCCGGCCGTGACTTCACCGTCGACTGGGTGCACCTCAAGCTCAACGACCAGGCGCAGCGCACCGTGCTGTGCAAGGACCCGTTCCGGGCGGTCGACGAGCGGGTCAAGCGCCTGATCGCAAGCATGTAGCCGCTCCGACGCGCCGGCGCGACGCGGATGGCCGGCGGAAGCGCCAGACGAGGACCATCGAATAACCTGGAGCCAATGGCGACGTCAAAAGTCGAACGGCTGATGAATCTGGTCATCGCCCTGCTGTCCACCCGCGGTTACATCTCGGCGGAGAAGATCAGGTCGAGCGTGGCGGGCTATTCGGACAGCCCCAGCGCCGAGGCGTTCTCCCGCATGTTCGAGCGCGACAAGAACGAGCTGCGCGACCTGGGCATCCCGCTCGAGGTCGGCCGGGCCTCGGCCTGGGACCCCACCGAGGGTTACCGGATCAACCGCGACGCCTACGCGCTCGCACCGGTCGACCTGACCCCCGACGAGGCGGCCGCGGTCGCCGTTGCGACGCAGCTGTGGGAGTCGCCCGAGCTGATCACCGCGACGCAGGGCGCGCTGCTCAAGCTGCGCGCGGCCGGCGTCGACGTCGATCCCGATGCGCCCGTCGCCATCGCGTCGCCGGCCGGGGTGCCCGGCCTGCGCGGGTCGGAAGATGTCCTGGGAATCCTGTTGTCCGCCATCGACTCCCGGCAGGCGGTGCAGTTTCAGCACCGACCCTCGCGGGCCGAGCCATACGCCACCCGCACCGTCGAGCCCTGGGGCGTGGTCACCGAGAAGGGCCGCTGGTATCTGGTGGGCCACGACCGCGACCGCGACGCCACCCGGACCTTCCGGCTTTCCCGGATCGGTGCGGACGTCACGCCGATCGGGCCGCCGGGCGCCGTCACCGTGCCGAAAGACGTTGACCTGCGCAAGATCGTGGCCCAGACCGTCACCGAAGTGTCGGCGGGGCCGACCGTCGGGCGGGCGCGAGTGTGGGTGGCCGACGGGCGGGCCACCGCGCTGCGGCGCGCGGGCAGGCCCGTCGATGCCCGCCAGTTCGGCGGTCGCGACGGCGAGGTGATCGAACTCGACATCTCCTTCGCCGACCAGCTGGCACGCGACATCGCCGGCTACGGGCCCGACGCCCTGGTGCTCGAACCGCAGTCCCTGCGAGACGACGTGCTGGCCCGGCTGCGCGCGCATGCGGGCGGGGACGCCGTCGGGGCGGGGCAACCGCCCGGCCGCGGGGGAGTGTCCGCGTGACACGCGCCAGCGCCGATGCAGAGCGCGGCGATGAGGCGGGGGCACCTCCCGCTTGCGGGGGAGAGTGGCGCCAATGACTCCGATCTCCACCCGGCTGATCCGACTGTTGAACATGGTCCCGTACTTCCAGGCCAATCCCCGGGTCACCCGAGCCAAGGCGGCCGCCGATCTCGGGGTGTCGGCCAAGCAGCTCGAAGACGACCTCAACCAGCTGTGGATGTGCGGGCTGCCCGGCTACTTCCCGGGGGACCTAATCGATTTCGAGTTCTCCGGGGACACCATCGAGGTGACCTTCTCCGCGGGAATCGACCGCCCGCTCAAGCTCACCTCGCCGGAGGCCACCGGGCTGCTGGTCGCGTTGCGGGCGCTGGCCGACATTCCCGGCGTCGTCGACCCCGAGGCCGCGCGCAGCGCGATCGCCAAGATCGAGGGCGCCGCCGGGGCC
>NZ_LZLL01000023.1:0-1096 GCF_001669335.1 Mycobacterium sp. 1245852.3
GCACGACGGGCACCGGCGGCACCACCGGCACCGGCGGAGCGAGGGGCAGGGGTGGCACGATCGGCACCGGCGCACCGATCGGCAGCGGCCCCGGCACCGCCATGGGCACACCGGACATGTCGGTCATGGGCGCCGCGCACACGCCACCGGCCGGTGCGCCGGTGCCGATCGTGCCACCCCTGCCCCTCGCTCCGCCGGTGCCGGTGGTGCCGCCGGTGCCCGTCGTGCCGGCCGGCGCGCCGCTGATCGCCCTGGGCGGTCCGGCGGCCGCCGGCGCTCCCCTGGAGGCGGCAGCTCCGATCATCGACATGTCCGGGGTGAAGGATGCGCCCGCCGGCCCGGCGCCCAGTGGCGGGCCGACGGCCGGGCAGCCGATTCGCCCCGGTCCTTCGGGCGCGAGCTGAGGCCGACTCAGCTTCGAAAACGGGCCGGGCCCGCTGGTGAACACCAGCGGGCCCGTTCCTTATTCGCAGTGAAAAGAGTTCGGCCGCAGCATAATTAAAAGCTCCGCACCCGGCTGACGCCCGGGTGCGGAGCTTCGTAAACGGTGCCTGATTAGTCCTGGACGATCACCGGGTCGCCGACGTGGACGTGGTCGTAGTACCACTCGGCGTCATCGGGGCTCAGGCTGATGCAGCCGTGGCTGACATTCTCGAGACCCAGGGCGGGGACGGCCCACGGGGCCGAGTGGACGAACAGCCCGCGGCTGGTGATGCGGACGGCGTAGTTGACCGTCAGCAGGTAGCCGTTGGGGTCGTCGACGGGGATGCCGACGCTGCTCGAATCCATCGTCACCGCTTCCTCTTTGGCCAGCACGGTGTAGGAGCCGACCGGCGTCGGGTATTCCGGCCTGCCCATCGAGGCGGGCATCACGCCCTGCTCGCCGAAGTGCGGCCGGTGGTGCGGCGCGGGCAGCGACGTCGGCGGTCCCGCCTCGGCGCCGTCGATGCTGACGGTGAAGGTGTGTTCGGAGATGCTGGCGACGCCGATCACGGCGGGGCCCGTTTTGATCTCGGCGGCCGCGCCGCCCACCGTCAACGGAATCGTGCTGTGCGCCGGCCAGTATCGATCCGGCACCCACTGCACAACCTTGTTG
>NZ_LZLL01000024.1:0-16204 GCF_001669335.1 Mycobacterium sp. 1245852.3
GGCGATGCTGGGGCTGCCCAGCATCCACACCGACCACTGGGATCCGCTGATGGCGGCCTGCGCCGAGACCGGCACCGTGGTGAATCTGCACATCGGGTCGTCGGGGTCGTCACCGTCCACCACCGCCGATGCGCCGCCGGACGTGCAGGGCGTGCTGTTCTTCGCCTACGCCATCTCCGCGGCGGTCGACTGGCTGTACTCCGGGCTGCCCAGCCGGTTCCCCGACCTCAAGATCTGCCTGTCCGAGGGCGGCATCGGCTGGGTGGCGGGGCTGCTCGACCGCCTCGACCACATGCTCAGCTATCACGCCATGTACGGCACCTGGCAGGCGCTCGGCGAGACCCTGACCCCCGCCGAGGTGCTGACCCGCAACTTCTGGTTCTGTGCGGTCGAGGACAAGTCCTCGTTCGTGCAGCGCGACCGGATCGGCGTCGACAACATCATGCTGGAGGCCGACTACCCGCATTGCGACTCGACCTGGCCGCACACCCAGCAGACCATTCACGAACAAATCGGTGATCTGCCACCCGACGTCATCCGAAAGTTCAGCTGGGAGAACGCCTCTCGGTTGTACCGACACCCGGTGCCGGCCGCGGTGCAACGGGATCCCGAAGCGTTCTGACCGGTCCGCGCGGGCGCCCGAGCACAATGCGCAAAAGCCGAAAATCGCCCGTTGCGTGGGTATCGCGCACAAGCGAGCCATCGCCCGTATCGCTTTCGTAACTTCGATCGTAACGAGGTGCCGGGACCTTAATCGGCATCGCCACCGGTCGCGATCGGCAGCGTGCTGGGCATGCGGGCCGCCGCGGCCCAGGGGGCGGCCAGTTGACCTCGCACTGGCCCACCCGACGCCGCATAAGCTACGTTTAGTACGTACTGAACGCAGTTGGGAGTTTTGATGGCGCCGGACGAGGCCGAGTTCGTCGACCGCCTCGGGCTCTTCTTCGAACTCCTCGGCGCCACCCGGACCATGGGCCGGGTGTACGGGTGGCTGTTGATCTGCGATCCGCCGCAGCAGTCGTTGACCCAGCTGACCGAGGCGTTATCGGTGAGCAAGGCGTCGATCAGCACCGTCGCCCGGCAGCTGCTGGATGGCGGCATGGCGGAGCGGTTGCCCAGCCCGAACCGTCAGCACGTCTACCGCGTCAGGCCGGGCGGCTTCACCAGTGTCCTGGCGACTCAGCTGTCGCTGATGCGGTTGGGCATCGAACCCGCCGAGTACGCGCTGTCGATGCTGGGCGAGGACCGCGCCGAACAGCGGCAGCGCGTCGAGGATTTCCGCGATTTCTGTGAGTTCTGCACCCAGGCCTACGGCGAGCAACTCATGCGCATGTGGACCGAATACCGGGCGAAAAGGAAACGACCATGACCGCGACGGACAAAGTCGACTTCAGTTCCGTGTCCTGGGGTTCGGTGGAGTGGACGAATCTCGTCACGCTCTACCTGCGTGCCCACGAAAGCCGTTCGGAGCGGCCGATTCTGGGGGACAAGGCGGCCGCCGAAGCCGTGGACCGCATCGACTACGACTTCAAACGAATCCATCGGATGTCGTGGCCGGCGGCCAATCAGTACCTCGTCGCGCTGCGGGCCAAGCAGCTCGACAACTGGTGCGCCGACTTCCTCGCCCGCCATCCGGACGCGGTCGTCCTGCACCTGGGCTGTGGTTTGGACGGGCGCGCGTTTCGCCTCGGTGTGCCGCCGTCGGTGACCTGGTTCGACGTCGATCAGCCGAGCGTGATCGGGCTGCGCAGCAGGCTTTACGACGATACCGAGGGCTACCGGATGATCGGCTCGTCGGTGACCGAACTGCAGTGGCTCGATCAGGTCCCGACCGGCCGTCCGACGCTGATTGTTGCCGAGGGCCTGCTGATGTACCTGCCCGAGGACGACGTCCGGCGGCTACTGCAGCGGCTGATCGACCGATTCGCCGGCGGCGAAATGCATTTCGACACGCTGTCTGCCCTGGCGCCGCTGATGTCGAGGATCTTCACCCGGGGAATCATCAAATGGGGCATCCGTGACGCGCGCGAGATCGCGACATGGAATCCGCGGCTGCGCTTCCTCGAGCAGACACCCGTGCTGGCCGATTACCAGCGAATCCCTTCGGCCGCGGTGCGGTTGATCTACCGGGTGACGTGGCTGACCGCCGGCCGCCACTACGACGTGCTGAACCGCTTCGAGTACTGATCGGTCACAGGTCGGAGGCCAGCCGGCGCAGGATGTCGGCGGCGGGTTCCGCGGTCGCGTGCCGATATCCGGTGCCCGCCCAGAGGTGGACGTAGTCCGGCTTGCCCGCGGCCGCGGCGGCCTTGCGCAGCGGGCTGGTCAGGTAATGGATGGCGGGGTAGCCCGGTGGCGCCTCGGCTTCATGGGCCTCGATGAACGCGTTGCGCAGGCCGCGGGCGGGCCGGCCGGTGAAGGCCCGAGTCAGCACCGTCTCGGTGTATGCGGGATCGATCAGGGCCGCCTGATGAGTGGCCGAGGCGCCGCTCTCGGTGGCGCGCAGCAGCACGGTGCCCACCGCCGCCGCGGTCGCGCCGGCGCGGATCACCTCGGCCACCGCGGCGGGGGTGGCCAGGCCGCCGGTGGCCAGCACGGGCAGGGGCACCCGCGCGACGACCTGCCGGACCAGGTCGACGATCGGCACCGGCGTCAACGGCCGCTGCGGCGAGAGGGTGCCGGAGTGCCCACCGGCGTCGGCGGCCTGCACGGCGAGCATGTCGACGCCGGCGTCTAGCGCCTGCGCCGCCTCGTCGGCCGTGGTGACCGTCTGGACCACGACGCTGCCCGCCCGTCGCAGCGCGGCGATCACGTCGCGCGACGGTATGCCGAAAGTGAACGACACCATCGGAACGGGGTCGTCGAGCAACAGCGCGATCTTCTCGTCGAACTTGTCGTTGTCCTCGATCGGTTCGGGCGGCAGCGTCAGCCCGAACTGGTCGGCGTCGGCCTGCACTATCGCCGCGTAGGCGCGGTAGCGCTGCGGATCGACCGGCACCGGATTGGGCGCGAAGACGTTGACCCCGAACGGGATTCCTTCGGCGCGAACGGCTTTGATCTCGGCCTCGATGGCCTCGACGGTCTTGTATCCGGCCGCGAGCAAGCCCAGGGCACCGGCGCGGTTGGCGGCCGAGACCATCGCCGGGGTGGTCGGGCCACCCGACATCGGAGCCGCCACCAGCGGGATGGACATTCCAAACTGCGTCAACATCTTCATGCCCCTTCGCTGTTCGCAGTGCGGGCGGATAGAGCCCGCTTCGACAGTATCGACGTCGAGCGGGTGCGCATCATTCCGCCATGGCGACCGACCTGGCAGGATGCTTGAGCGTGACGCGCCCCAACTTCCTCGTCATCGTTGCAGACGACCTCGGGTTCTCCGATCTCGGCGCATTCGGCGGCGAAATCGAGACGCCCAATCTCGACCGGCTGGCCCACGCCGGTGTCCGGCTCACCGATTTCCACTCGGCCCCGGCCTGCTCGCCGACCCGGGCCATGCTGTTGACCGGGACCGACCACCACATCGCCGGCATCGGCACGATGCTCGAGGTCGCTTCCCCGGACTTCCGCGGCGCACCCGGGTACGAGGGCTACCTGAACCACCGGGTCGTCGCCCTGCCCGAACTGTTGCGCGACGCGGGATATCTGACGCTGATGTCGGGCAAATGGCACCTCGGCGCCACCATCGAGACCTCGCCGTGGGCGCGCGGCTTCGAGCGCTCGTTCGCCCTGCTGCCGGCCGGCGCCAGTCACTACGGCGGAGCGGGAGCGCGCGGATTCTCGCCCGTGCCAACGCTTTACACCGAAGACGACCGGTTCGTCACCGTCGGCGACGACTTTTATTCGTCGGACGCCTACACCGACACGCTGTTGCGGTATCTGGATGAGCGCGACGCAGACGACGACCGGCCGTTCTTCGCCTATCTGCCGTTCCAGGCTCCGCACTGGCCGCTGCAGGCGCCCGACGAATCCATCGCGAAATATCGGGGTCGCTACGACGCCGGGCCGGACGCGCTGCGCGAGGAGCGGCTGGCCGCACTCAAGCGGCTCGGCCTCTGTGCGCCCGACGTCGTCGCACACCCGGTGGTGGCCGACGGCGCGCCCGAGTGGGCCGACATGACCGACGAGCAGCGCGCGCGCTCGGCGCGCAGCATGGAGGTCTACGCCGGGATGGTCGACCGGATGGACCACAACGTCGGCCGGGTCATCGACTACCTCACGGCCAGCGGCGAACTCGACAACACCGTCGTCATCTTCCTGTCCGACAACGGCGCCGAGGGCGCGATCGTGGAGGCGATGCCACTGCGCGGACCCCAAATCGCCGCGCAGATCGAAAAGCATTGCGACAACAGCCTGGAGAACCTGGGCCGGCCCACGTCGTTCATCTGGTACGGCCCGCGCTGGGCGCAGGCCGCCACCGCGCCGTCACGCCTGCATAAGGCGTTCACCACCCAGGGCGGGATCCGCGTGACCGGCTTCGTCACCTGGCCCGGCTTCGCCCGCCAGCAGGAGATCGGCACCGCGTTCAGCACGGTCATGGACATCGCGCCGACCCTGTTGGAGCTGGCCGGCACCACGCACCCGGGCACGTCGTACCGCGGCCGCGCGGTGGCCCCCATGCGCGGCCGGTCACTGGTGGATTACCTGACGGGCGCCACCGAGACCGTGCACGACGCCGACACCGGCACCGGCTGGGAGTTGTTCGGCCGCCGCGCCATCCGCCAGGGTGACTGGAAGGCGCTGTACCTGCCCGCGCCGTACGGGCCGGGCGGCTGGCAGCTCTACGATCTGTCCGCCGATCCCGGTGAGATCGACGATCTGGCCGCCTCCCGGCCCGACAAGCTGGCCGAGCTGCTGGCGCTGTGGGATCGCTACGTCGAGGAAACCGGCGTGATCCTCGACCCCATCTCGGTGTACGACCTGCAACTCTGAGGACGCTGACCGTAACGTTCGCTAGCGATCACCCGCTGGGTCTTTGGGCCTCGAACAGCTCGACCGCACCGCTGTGCCGTGCCGCCAAGACTTCGAGTCCCGCGTCCGCCAGCCAGCGTTGCACGTCACCGGCCCGGGGCGTATCGCCGAAAAAGCCCGCCGCCCGCAGCGCGGTCACAAAACGATCCTGGCGCCAACCGCGACCGCGTACACAGGTGCTCCCGCGAAGAATCCCACCCGGCTTCAGCACGCGGGCGAGTTCGACGACCGCCGCTCGTGGGTCGGGAAGACAGTGCAGACCGTTGAACGTCAAGGCCAGGTCGAAGGTGTTGTCCGGGAAGGGCAGATCCGTGATATCGGCATCGGTGAACTCCATCAGGTCGGCCACGCCCAGCTGAGTTGCCCGACCGCGTGCCCGCCCGAGCATGTCCGAGGAAATGTCGGCGGCCACGTAGCGGCAATCCTGCCCGGGGCGCAGGCCGCGAAAGGCAAATCCGCCACCGCACGGGACGTCCAGCACACGGGCGCCGGCGGGAGCTTCACCGACGCGCCGAACCTCTTCCAGCAGGTCATGTAACGCCAACCCCCACAACGCTTTTGCGCCCACCGCAGCGACGCTGTCATGCATTGCGGCCGTGTTGTACAACGCCGATGCCACCCGAGCCGCACGCCAGCGCTCCGTTACCTGCCCCATCCGCTGACCCTAACCGGAAACTCGGGGCTACCGCTGCGTTACCCGGCCTGAACCTCCGACAGCAAGCGGCGTGCGGCCTCGACGCACGGACGTAGGCGGTCCAGCGGGCTCACCCCCGCCAACGCCAACGATCGCCGCGGCACTTCGATTTCGACCACCGTATCGGCGGGAAGCGCGGCAAGCAGGTCGTGCAGCGGAAGTTCGCCCTCACCGGGAACCATGCGCTCGAACATGGCCTCCTCCAGGTAGTTGTCGATGCGCGGCCGCAGCGTCGTGTCGTTGAGTTGGGCGTAGCCGATGCGATCGGCATCGATGGCGGCCAGTTCGGCGGCGCCGGAGCCCGACCGCACCAAGTGCATGGTGTCGATCAACAAGCGGAATTCGCGGCGTGCGACGTGTTCCGCGGCGGCCAGGGCGGCGCTCAGGTCGCCGATCGTCAGGCCGGGCACCGGTTCGACGACCGTCTCGATATTGCGCTGCGCCGCAAGCTCGGTCAGTGCGGCGAACTGGTCAAGGGTCCGGGCAAGGTCGGGGTCCACGCTGACCACATTGATCCTGGGGACACCGAGCTCGGCCACCACGTCGAGATCACCGCGCAGGGCGCTGACGTCGGCGCCGGGCACCACCAGAAACCCATCGCCCAGCGAGATGCTCACGCCCCGATCGCGCAGCGCCGCGAGCAGGTCGCCGCGCAGCGCGGCGTCGTCCTTCAACGAGAAACGGGGATAGCCCAGCGGTACCAGCGGCATCCCCTGCACGGCGACGGAGATGTGGCGGCATCCCAGCTTCGCGGCAAGACCCACCAATTCGATTGGTGGCAGCCCGAATACGCTGAGCATGCCGATGCCGAGGCGGTCCGCCCGCCCCGATGGTGTCATGCGGGGCGGCCCACAAGTTGCGCCAATTGCGCAGCGCCCTGGGCCGTTTGGGTGGTCAGCACGATCCGCCCCGAGGTGGCCGGTTGCTCGATGATCGGCGCCTCGAGCACCATGTTGTCCCGGATGAAGGCCATGTGGTCTTGCAGATGCTCGCCGGTGAATGCGGCCCAGGCGGCCGTCGACGGGGGATCCAGCACAAGGGTCAGTTCGTAATAGTCCGCAGTCAACGATTTCGGCGGGTCCACGTGCACGAGGCCCAGTTGCATGGTCTCGGGGCCCAACGTGTAGACGGTGGTTCGCCCGATGTCACAGGTGGTCAGGGTGTCCGTCGGCTTGGTCGGGGCGTTCGGATCGGTGGCCGGGCACTTGACGGCGGGAGTCGTGGGCTGCGACTTCGTCACCGGCCGCACCGGCAATGGGGCGATCTTGACCACCGGTGGGGGTGGCGGTGGCGGGGGCGCGATGGTGCTCGGCGGCGCGGTGGTCGATGAGCTGGACGGTGCGGGCCGGTGCGCGTGCTGGCAGCCGCTCATCGCGGCGGCGAGCAGGCCGAGCGACCCGAGCCAGGCGGCGGCATTGCGCACGCGCAAACGACGGTGAATCATCCGGACTGACTCTACTCGCCGGCCATTGGTTTTCCGTCCGACGGGAAGCCTTGCACCGCAATTTCTTTGGTGTGTATCAGCGTGGAACGTCGAATTCGGACACCCCGAGTCGGCGCCGTCGTCGGGGATGAGCTGCCTTTATCCGACACCCTGGCGCGGTGGAGAATGTGCCCTTTACTGACACTATAAATATAGAGTATGGTCGCGATTCAAGCTCATGGACAGACGACGAAAACCCAATCCCGCCGAGCGCCGCCGCGACCTGTGCGACGCGGCAATTCAGCTGTTGGCCGATGACGGGGCCAAGGGATTGAGCCATTTGAAGGTCGACCGCAAGGCCGGAGTGCCGGACGGAACGACCTCGTTTTATTTCCGCACCCGATCGGCGTTGCTGCGCGCGGTGGCCGAGCGCTCCGCCGAGCTCGACCTCGCCGAGCTGCAGGCGATCGCGGACAGCTCCGATGCCGACGCCGCACATCGCGCACCGTCGCGGTTGTCGCAGGTCGTCATCCAGGCCGGCAGCGATCCGCAGCTGTACCGAACCAGGGCCCGTTACGAGCTCACCATGCAGGCCACCCGCGACCCCGCATTGGCCGCGATCCTGCAGCAGGCCACCGACGAGTTCACCAAGCTGCACCGGGAAATCCTGGTGCAGCTCATGCCGCACGGCGCCGACCTGGATCCAGCCGTCGTCGAGGATCTGAGCAACGTCACCCTGACGTTCATCAACGGTCTGCTGCAGCGGTTCGCCCACGGCGACCGGATCATCGACAGCGCCGAACAGCTCGACGGGATCCTCTCGGCGATCGCCGCCGGGATTTTGAGGAGTTCGGACAAGGGGCGGCTCACCCAGACGGGTGGTCTGCGGCTGTTGGGCCGCGGGGCGGCCGGGTCGGGATGAGGGCGCCGACCGGACACGGCGCACCGGGCTCTGGCTCTTGCCAGGGCGTCCGCTGTATGGTTCTCTACGACAATAGAGTAAGCCCACGTTCATGCGTCGTTTTCTCCCGCGCTCGCGCAGCAGTGACAGCGACGCAATTAAGCGGAGTGTATAAATTGCCCGGACCGAATCCAGCGCTGCAACGCTGGCAGCGCTAGCCCTGGTGCAGGTAATGCGGGTACCGAAAAGTGCAGCGGTAGGAGGGTTTTCGTGACGGCGAGCACCGACAGCAGTGTTCGGTTCGATCCATACGATGTCGGGCTGATTGCCGACCCGTATCCGATGTTCGCGCGATTGCGCGAAGAGGCTCCGCTTTATTTCAACGCCGAATACGACTTTTACGCGGTGAGCCGTTACGCGGATGTCAGCAAGGCGCTCGTTGACCATGAGACGTACAGCTCCGCGCGGGGCGCCATCCTCGAGCTGATCAAGGCGAACCTCGAGATCCCGCCGGGCATGTTGATCTTCGAAGACCCGCCGATTCACGACGTGCACCGCAAGCTGCTGTCGCGGATGTTCACCCCGCGCCGGATCGCCGCGCTCGAGCCGATGATCCGCGACTTCTGCGCGCAACTGCTGGATCCGCTGGTGGGATCCGGACGCTTCGACTTCGTCACTGACTTGGGTGCGCAGATGCCGATGAAGGTGATCAGCATGTTGCTCGGCATCCCCGAAGACGACCAGGAGTACATCCGCGACCGCGGCAACGCCCAGCTACGCACCGAGGCCGGCAAGCCGATGGACGCCGCCCAGCATGGCCTGTCCGTGGGCGAGCAGTTCGAGGCCTACATCGACTGGCGCGCCGAGCATCCGTCCGACGACATCATGACCGAACTGCTCAACGTCGAATTCGTCGACGAGACCGGTACCACCCGCCGGCTGTCCCGCGAGGAGATCCTGGTCTACCTCAACGTCGTGGCCGGTGCCGGCAACGAGACGACGACACGGCTGATCGGTTGGTCCGGAAAGGTTCTCGCCGAACACCCCGACCAGCGTCGCGATCTCGTGGTCAATCCCACTCTCATCCCGCAGGCCATCGAGGAGTTGCTGCGCTACGAGCCGCCCGCCCCACACGTGTCGCGGTATGTCACCCGCGACGTCGTGGTGCACGACGAGACGGTGCCCGAAGGCAGCGTGATGATGATGCTCATCGGGTCGGCCTGCCGCGACGAGGCCCAATTCGGGCCCGACGCATCCGAATTCAACATTCACCGCGCGGTCCGCCCGCATCTGACCTTCAGCATGGGCACGCACTTCTGCCTGGGCTCGGCGCTGGCCCGCCTGGAGGGCCGCATCGCCCTGGAGGAGATCCTGAAGCGATTCCCCGAATGGGAGGTCGACCTGAACAGTGCCACCCTCAGTCCAACCTCCACGGTGCGGGGCTGGGAGTGTATGCCGGCGCTGGTGCCGTGATGACCGGCCGGGTCGAGGGCAAGGTGGCTTTCGTCAGCGGTGCCGCCCGCGGACAGGGCCGCAGCCACGCCGTGCGGCTGGCGCAGGAGGGCGCCGACATCATCGCGGTCGACGTCTGCGGGCCGATCGAGCACCTGGCTTATCCCCACTCGACACCGGAAGACCTCGCCGAGACCGCGGATCTGGTCAAAAACCTCGACCGGCGCATCGTCACCGCCCAGGTGGACGTCCGCGACTACGACGCGCTGAAGGGCGCGGTGGACGGCGGGGTGGAACAGCTCGGTCGCCTCGACATCATCGTCGCCAATGCCGGCGTCGGGACCGACGGCAGAAAGCTGCACAAGATCCGCGAGGATGTGTGGCAGGACATGATCGACATCAACCTCAGCGGTGTCTGGCACACGGTCAAAGCCGGTGTGCCACACATCCTTTCGGGCGGACGCGGCGGGTCCATCGTGCTCACCAGTTCGGTGGGCGGCCGCAAGGCCTACCCGAACACCGGTCACTACATCGCCGCCAAGCACGGCGTCATCGGCCTGATGCGAGCCTTCGCCGTCGAGTTGGGCCCGCACCTGATCCGGGTCAACTCCGTGCTGCCCACCCAGGTCAGCACCACGATGGTGATGAACGACAACACCTATCGGCTCTTTCGTCCCGATCTGGAAAATCCCGGACCCGACGACTTCGTCCCGATCTCGCAGATGATGCACACACTGCCGGTGCCTTGGGTGGATGCCATCGACATCAGCAACGCTGTCCTGTTCCTCGCCTCTGACGAATCTCGTTATGTCACCGGCGTTTCGCTTCCCGTCGACGCGGGCAGCTTGCTCAAATAGGCGCTAACCCCCAGTGAAAGAAGAAGCCCATGCCTGAATACGACTACGAAAAGCTGAAGAAGGAAGCCGAGCAGTACATCAAGTTCGAGAAGGACAAGAAGAACCGGATCGCCTACATCACGTTCAACCGCCCGGAAGAGCTCAACTCGACCACGCTGGGCATGCGGCAGAACTACGCGGACCTGATCCACAAGTGCAACGTGGACGACGACGTCAAGGTGGTCGTGATCCGCGGCGAGGGCCAGGACTTCGGCAGCGGCGGCGACCTACCCGAGCAGCGCCCGATGCTGGAGAACCCGGGCCTGCCGCTGCACCACGAGTTGGCGATCAACGACGACGACGTCAAGTACCCGCCGGGCGGCTCGTACCGGTACCTGTCCACCGTCACCGACTTCTACGCCAAGGCCCGCGCCGGAAACCGCCCGCTGCAGGAGCTTCGCAAGATCAGCATCATCGAGGCCAAGGGCTACTGCTACGGATGGCACTTCTATCAGGCCGGCGACGCAGACCTGGTGATCTCGTCCGACGACGCGCTGTTCGGGCACCCCGCCTTCCGTTACGTCGGTTGGGGACCGCGGCTGTGGTGGTGGGCCGAGACGATGGGCCTGCGCAAGTTCTCCGAAATGCTGTTCACCGGACGGCCGTTCAGCGCGAAGGAGATGTACGACTGCGGATTCGTCAACAGTGTGGTGCCCCGCGACCAGCTGGAGGCCGAGACGGAGAAGTACGCGCTGGCATGCTCGAAGTCGCGTCCGACCGACACCGTCGCGGTGCAGAAGACGTTCCTCGAGCTCTACAAGCAGCACAAGGGCGAGTACTTCGGCAGCCTGCTGACCGGCATGGTCGAGGGCATGTTGCCGATGATCAAAAACGACGCGGAAGAGGTCGACCTGACCGGGGGCACCTTCGAAAAGGGTCTGAACAATGTGGTCAAGGACAACGACCTCAACTTCCCGCCGGAGTGGCGCCTGAGCCGCTCGGGACGCGCGAAGCCCTGACCGATTTGGCGGGGCGTACATGTCCGCGCTGACGGGTATCAGGATCGTCGAGTTAGCCGAATCCGTCGCGGGCGAGTATTGCGGAAAGCTGCTGGCCGACTTCGGCGCCGAGGTGATCAAGATCGAGGCGCCGAAGCGCGGCAGCGCGACCCGCGCCATGGCGCCCGTCGTTGGCGACGGTTGCGAAGGCAGCGCCCTGTTCGCCTACCTCAACACCAACAAACGCTCGGTCGTTCTCGATCTCGGCTCGGCGGCCGACATCGAGCGGCTGCACCGGCTCATCGACACCGCCGACGCGGTAGTCGAAGGCCGGACCGCGGGCTGGTCCGCACAACACCCGTCGGTGGTCTGCTGCTCCATCACCCCGTACGGCGAAGGCGTGGCCGCCGAGTTCGACAATGCTCGCAGCATCAATGTCTTTCACGCCAGCGGCTGGGGATATCACACGCCGAGCCACCCCGACCCGACCAAGCCGCCGCTGCAGGGTCCCGGCCGCTTCCTGGCCGACTACGAGGCGGGGCTGGAGGCGGCGCTGTGCGTCGCGTCGTCATTGTGGGGACGTCTGCACACCGGGAACGGCGAGTTCATCGACATCTCCGAGCAGGCCGTGCTGGTGTCGCGCGCCGATTGCATCCTGGGCCGCCTCGTCACCGGCGAGGTGCCGGCCGACGGTGAGCGCGGCGATTACGATCAGGCGGGGCCGGCCTCGTTCTTTGCCTGCACCGACGGTTTCGTCTACTTGTACATGACCAGCCGGTCCCACTGGGCCGGGGTGAAACGCCTGATGGGACAACCGGATTGGCTCGACGGGTTCGAGGACGACTGGCTGGAGTTCTCCGTCACCGCCGAGAAGGTCACGGCTTTTCAGCGCGGCTTCGCCGCATGGGTCGCCGGCCTCGCCAAGGAGGAGGCCTCGGAACTGGCGCAGCGGCTCGGTGTGCCGCTGGTGCCCGTCAACGGCGCCGCGGACCTGCACCAGTCGCCGCAGTACCGCCATCGCGGTTTCTTCCAGCGGGTCCGCCATCCGGTGCTGGGTGACGCGGCGTATCCCACGGTGCCGTATGCGTTCAGCGCATCGCCCGCCCGGATCACCGGCGCCGCACCGCGGCTCGGCGAACACACCCGCGCGGTCATGGACAGCATCGACGCTCCGCGCACCCGGCCGGCGGTCAGGCCGGCCCAACTCAAGCCACCCAAGAACCCGCGGGGTGGGCCGCTGGAAGGGGTGCGCGTCGTCGAGCTCACCAAGGTGTGGGCCGGCCCGTACGCCGGAAAGCTGCTGGCGATGCTAGGCGCCGAAGTCATCAAGATCGAGACGGCCGACAGCCCCGAGGAGATGCGTGCCTACGGCGGCACGGACATCAACCATGCGCCCTACTTCTTGAGCATCAACCCCGAGATCCTCAGCGTTGACCTCGATATCAAATCGGCCGACGGGATGGCACGGCTGCGGGAGCTGATCGCCCGCAGCGATATCGTCCTCAACAACCTGCGCCCCGGCGCCATGGAACGCCAAGGCCTGGGGTACCGACAGCTCACCGAGATCAAGCCCGACATCATCTCGGTGTCGATCAAGATGTGGGGCAACGACGGGCCGCTGGGCCACCAAACCGGTTATGCGCCATGCTTTGCCGCGCTGGCCGGACCGGCAGCGCTGGTCGGCTACCCCGGCGGCCCGCCGCTGGGGACCAGCATGCGCTACGGCGATTCGACGGTCGGGGCCGCCGCGGCCTATGCCGCCGTGGTGGCATTGCTGCATCGCGAGTTCAGCGGCGCAGGGCAATTCGTCGATGTGTCGGCCGTGGAGACGCTCTCCTCGATGATCGGTGACTGCCTGTTGGAGCAGTCGCTGACCGGCCGGCAGCTGGGTCCGGCCGGCAACAACCATCCCGACATGTGCCCGCACGGCTGCTACCCGTGTGCCGACGGCGCCTGGGTCACGGTGGCGGTCGCGACCGACGCCGAATGGCTCCGGTTGTGCGAGGCGCTCGACGCCGCGACGCTGGCCGACGATCCCCGCTACGCGACGGGCGATTCGCGACACCGGCACGCCCGGGCGCTCGACGCGGACCTCGCCCGGCTCACCCGAGACCAGGACGCGGAGCGGCTCGCGCAGCACCTGCGCGCCGCCGGGGTGCCGGCCGCCAAGAGCGCCACTTCGGTGGATGTGATTGGGGATCAACGGTTGTGGGACCGAGAGCTGTACCGGTTCGTCACGGATCACCGCGAAGGTCAGCGGCCGGTGCTCGGGCCGTCCTGGCGGATGGCGCGTTCCCCCGCGCGGATCGCGCGCGGCGCGCCGGACCTCGGCGAGGACACCGACTACGTTTTACACGAGATACTCGGCACGCAACCGACGGGCGGAACATGACGACACTGGCGCGCGCAGCGGCCCTGGTCACCGGCGCCAGCAGCGGCATCGGCGCGGCGACGGCCCGAGCGCTGGCAGCGCAGGGCGCGGCGGTCGCCTTGCTGGCGCGCCGGGCCGACCGGCTGGAGGAGCTGAAGGCCGAGATCGAATCCGTCGGTGGGACAGCGCTGGTCGTGGCGGCCGACGTCACCGATGCCGAACAGGTGGCGTCCGCGGTGCGGCGCACCGTCGCGGAGCTGGGACGCCTTGACATCCTGGTGAACAACGCGGGCCTGATGCAGTCGGCGCCCGCGACCGAGGCGTCGCTGCGTGATTGGGACCAGATGGTGTCGGTCAACGTGCAGGGCGTCCTCTACGCCACGCGCGCGGCGCTTCCGCACCTGATCGAGGCGGCCGCCGACGCACCGCGCGGGGTGGCCGATCTGGTCACCATCAGTTCGACCGCCGGCTGGGTCGCGCGGCCGAACACCGCGGTGTATTCGCTGACCAAATTCGGGGTGAACGCCTTCAGCGAGGGCCTTCGCCAAGAGGTGCTGGGTAAGCGGGTCCGGGTCGGAGTGGTGGGTCCCGGAACCGTGGACACCGAGATCTTCAGTCACCTGGCCGAATCGTCGCGGGAGGCGTTCGAACGGCAGACGGCCGGCATGGTCATGCTGCGGCCCGAGGACATCGCTGATGCCGTGTTGTTCATGGTGACGCGAGACCGCCGGGTGGCGGTCAATCACATGTTGGTGCGCTCAGCCGAACAGACCTGGTAGCGGCGTGGCTTCGGACTGGGTGATCGGTGATCACCACGGATTGCCGTTCCCGGCCGACCCCGCGTCGTTGCGCAGCGGCGGGGCGGGGTTTTTGACCGAGGCGTTTCGGGCTTCCGGTGTGCTGGATGGCAACGGCGTGGCCCGGATCGGCGACTTCCGCGAGATCAGCGGTGGCAGCACCGGACGCAAGGCGGTGCTGTCGGTCGAATATGAAAGGCCCGCAGCGGGTCTGCACACCGACCTGTTCGTTAAGTTTTCCCGCGATTTCCACGACCCGGTGCGCGACCGCGGAAAGACCCAGATGCAGGCCGAGGTTCGGTTCGCCTCCTTGGCGCGAGCGCCCGGATTCCCCATCGCGGTGCCCAGCCCGCAGTTCGCGGACTACCACGGTCCGACCGGTACCGGGATATTGATCACCGAACGAATCCGCTTCGGCACTAACGGGATCGAGCCGCAATACCACAAGTGCCTCGACTACGAGATGCTTAATCCGCTGGAGCATTACCGTGCGCTGCTGACCGCGCTGGCGCGGCTTGCCGGCACGCACCGGTCCGGCCGGCTGCCCGCGGACCAGACCGCGCACTTTCCGCTGGATGTGCAGGCCGCGACGGTGGGGGAGCGGGTGCCGCTACCGGCGGGCAAACTGGAACGGCGGATCGACCGGCTGGCCGAGTTCATCCGTACCCATCCCGGGCTGGTGCCCGCCGGCACCGGCTCACCGGAATTCCTGGCGCGCATGGCCGATGAGGCGCCCCGATTGGCGCAGTATGAAAACATTGTCGCCGATCACCTGGCCGCCGACGCCGACTACGTTGCACTTTGCCACTGGAACGCCAACATCGACAACGCGTGGTTTTGGCGAGACGTCGACGGCACGCTGCGCTGTGGATTGATGGACTGGGGATGCGTCAGCCAGATGAACCTCGGCATGGCGTTGTGGGGAGCCATGTCCGGCGCCGAAAACGACATGTGGGACACCCATCTCGACGACTTATTGGAACTATTTGTCGCGGAGTTTCAACGCTGTGGCGGTCCACACCTGGAGCCGGACAGGTTGCGCCGGCACACGCTGCTGTATGCGGCGGTGATGGGTGTGGCCTGGCTGTTGGACGTTCCGGCGTTGCTGCGCAGGCGATTCGACGCCGCGCCGAGCAGCCGCACGGACCCGCGGATCAGGGCCGACGAGAGCGTGCGGGCGCCCCTGCAGATGCTGTCGAACCTGCTGTTGCTGTGGCAGCGGTACCGCATCGGAGACCTGCTCGACGAGGCACTCGCCGAAGGTGTTCGACTGAGCTAGCGCCCGACCTCGGGCGCCGGTCCAGATCATGCTTCAATTCGCCTCCGAAATGTAGTGCTCACGATAAAATCCATCCGCACACAGGAGGATTGAGCTACCAATGATGACTCGTCTGGTTATGGCGGGAATGGCCGCAACCGCCATGTTTGTCGGCATCGGCGCGACCATCGCGCCCCCTGCACAGGCAGGTCCGCCCTACAGGAACTGCAGCGAAGCCCGCAAAGATGGCCGGTACAACATCCCCAGGGGCGATCCCGCTTACCAGCAGAAGCTGGACCGCGACAACGACGGTATTGCTTGCGAGTCGTAGCACTGCCGGTCAGCGCACCTCGGAAAGGCTCCACCGCACCCTGCACTTGCACAACGAGTTTCGTGTGCTACGGCTCACCGTCGTCTCCGTCGCGCAGGAGTTTTTCGGGGTGGTGGAAGGTGTTGGTGCGGGGTTGGCCGGTGTCGAGGTGTGGGGGTGGTTTCCATTGGGTGTC
>NZ_LZLL01000025.1:0-11377 GCF_001669335.1 Mycobacterium sp. 1245852.3
CCGCGTGGTTTCATAACACCGTTTGCGAGAGTTGCCTGGGGAGATCGCGCCGAGCTTGACGAGCCGGCTTTAACGATTGGTGGTTTAGATGGATCGTCGCAGCATGATGTTGATGTCGGGCCTCGGCATGATCGGGGCTGCGATGCGCTTGCCGGGTGCCTGGGCCGCCCCATCGGGCCCTTCGGTGCCGGCCGCACCGGCGGCGGGCGGCGGCGGCTACATCTTCGCCGACGAGTTCGACGGCCCGGCGGGTTCGGCTCCCGATCCGGGCAAGTGGACCATCCAGACCTGGCAGGACGACGTGTTCCCGCCGGTCGCCGGGATCTACCGCGACGACCGCCGAAACGTGTTCCAGGACGGCAACTCCAATCTCGTGCTGCGCGCCACCCAGGAAGGTGACACCTACTACGGCGCCAAACTGCGCGGCAACTTCCGCAGCATGATCAACCAGACCTGGGAAGCGCGGATCAAACTGAACTGTCTGGAACCGGGCCTGTGGTCGGCGTTCTGGGGTGTGAACGAGGACCCGCTGCCGGACGGCGAGGTCGACCTTTTCGAGTGGTACGGCAACGGCTCGTGGCCGCCGGGCACCACGGTGCACGCCGCGTCGAACGGCAAGACGTGGGAGGGCAAGTCCATCCCCGGCATGGTCGACGGCAACTGGCACACCTGGCGAATGCACTGGGGCGAGGACGGATTCCAGTTCGCCCGCGACGGGGCGCAGTACTTCACCGTGCCGAACAAACCCATCCACGTCCACGGCGGCGCCCCGGACGACTTCCGGTGGCCGTTCAACAATCCCGGTTACTGGATGACGCCCATGTTCACCCTGGCGGTCGGCGGGGTCGGTGCCGGCGATCCGGCGGCGGCCACCTACCCGGCGGACATGCTCGTCGACTGGATCCACATCTGGTGACTAGCGCTGGGCCTTGAGCACCTGGACCAGGTTGAACTGCCAGCGCTCCACCAGGCGGAAGCCCAGGTCGTGCGGCACCGCGAAGGCGGTGCTCGCCCAATAGACCGGGCCCGGCGGCAGCGCCGGACCCTGTTCGTGCGACGGCTGCGACGGGTCGGCCTGCGTGATGATCCAGACGACGCCGCACTGGCTCAACGGTCCGGCCACCACCTCGGGGATCAGGTTGGTGTCGAACACGTCGTTGCGGTCGGTCGCCCGCTGCCACAGCGTGAGGTCGATCAGCTTGCGATAGGCAGCCGGGCGCGCCGCCAGCAGCGGCCGCATCGGGGCCGGCATGAACGTCACCGTGTCGTTGACCAGTAGGCAATCGCCCGGTGCGGCCTTCGCGGTGATCAAATCGGCGACCTGGCTGTAGTCCATACCGTATTTGGCATACGGGTTACGTTGCACCCGAACATAATTGGGCGCGGCGGCCACGGCGAAAAGACCGACGAGCGCCGCTGTCAGCCACGGTTTGGCGGCCACCGCGCCGGCGCAGACGCCCAGGATCAGCGCCAGCGCGGGCGCGGTGAAGCACAGGTAGCGCGGGGTGTAGATCGGATGAACCAGCGCCGAATACGTCACGATCGCGGCCGTCGGTGCCGCGAGCCACCCCGTCGTCAGCACCAGCAGCCGGCGCTGCGACTCCGCCAGACGCGCGGACCCGCTGAGCCACAACACGATTGCCGCGCCGATCAGCAACGCCGACAGCACGGCGAACGGCGGGCATCGTTCGAAATACTGTTGCATCACCACGTCTTCGATGGTGCGGTGGCCGATGGGTGCGACCCAACTGATCTGGTGTGCCTGCCCGGCGACCGTCATCAGGAACGGCAGCAGCGCGGCTACCGCGAGCACCGAGGCAATCGCGAAGCCCGCCAAGGACGTTCGGGCGCGGTGGAAGACGCCGATGAACACGGCATACGCCGCCAGCAGCAGGGCAAGGTACGCGTCGAGCACGACCGAGCAGGCCAGCGCGACGGCATAGGCCAGCCACAGCCAACCGGTGTCGCGGCGCGCGGCGTAGACCAGCAGGACGGTGAGCCACACGGCGGCCATCATCGACATGGCGTACGGGCGCGCCTCGATGGCCGCCCACGTGGTCCGGGGCAGGATCGCGCAGAACAACCCGGAGGCCACCGCGACGGTACGGGACGAGAACTGCTTGCCCAGCACGACGACGCCGGCGGCCGCCGCCCCCACGGCCAGGGCGCTGGGGGCGCGCGACCAGAACTCGGTGGGCGGGAAGACCTGGAACCACCCGTGCATCAGCAGGTAGTACGAACCGTGGACGGCGTCGACGTTGCCCAGCATGTGCCACATCTGGGTCAGTGACCGGCTGTAGGCGGCCGAAATGGTGGCGGCCTCGTCGTACCAGAATGAGGGCCGGGCGGCGCCGGCCAGGCCGACCGCGACGGCCAGCACGGCGACGAGCAGCGGATCCAGCGCCGCCGCGGCCGCCGGGCGGCGACCCTTCAGCAGGCCGCGGCGGCTCGGTGATTCTTCGGTGGTTTCGATGCTCACCGAACCGCCCGGGACGTCGCGGTTTGGCTGAACACACCGCTATGTTGCCAGAAGCGAACCGGGCGAACCTGGGGGCTCAACGAGCCGCTCATTCGAACGTATGATCGATCGATGGGTCCGCTCGCGTCGATCGGGTACAACGGCCAACCGGTCCGCAGCCCGTTTCGGGTGGTCCGTCCGGCGGTCGCGGTGCTGGTCGACCTGACGGTGCTTTTCCCGCGCGAGCCGCACCGCTCGGGCCGGTATCAGCCCAACGGGCTGCAGCTGCACAAGGTCGTCGAGGGGTGGCTGAGTTGCTGGGGCCTGTGCGAGCAGGGCGACTGGTGGGGGCTGGTGACCTATCCCGTCGCCTACGGGGCCAAGCGCCGAACGGTGACGCACTGGGTGCCCGCCTGGACGCTGCGCCGCAAAGGCTGACGGCCGCGGTGATGACCGCATGAGCGCCACGCCAATGCGATGATTGCTGCCCGTGGACGCAAGTTGGGCCTCGGTCCTGAGCAAACTCGTGGCGTTGGCGGCCGTCATCGCCCTGTCGCCGATCACGGTCATTCCCGCGGTGCTGGTGCTGCACGCGCCCCGGCCGCGCCCGGCCAGTCTCTCCTTTCTGGGCGGCTGGCTGCTGGGCCTGGTCGCCCTCACCGCCGCCTTCGTCAGCGGGTCGGAGTTGCTCAGTGGCTTCCACGCGACTCCGCCGAAATGGGCGGCCTGGGTGCGGCTGGCCTTCGGCGTGGCGCTCCTCGCGCTGGCCGCCTATCACTGGTTCACCCGGCATCGGCAGCGCAGCATGCCGCGCTGGATGCGGTCGTTCTCCACCCTGTCGCCGGCGCGCGCCGGGGTGATGGGCGCGGTGCTGGTGCCGGTACGGCCCGAGGTGCTGATCCTGTGCGCGGCCGCCGGCCTGGCCGTCGGCAACAGCACCCTGAGCGCCGGCGCCCAGGTGATTGCGGCCGCGATCTTCGTCGTGCTCGCCGCGTCGACGGTCGCCATCCCGGTCTTGGCCTACGTCGGCGCCGGGGACCGCCTCGATGATGCCCTGGAACGTCTCAAGGCCTGGATGGAGGCCAACCACGACGCGATGATGGCCGTCATCCTGTTCCTGATCGGGTTGATCGTGCTCTACAACGGGATTCGCGCGCTGGCCTGATCGGCGCGTTTCGGTGTCGCACCGGCACGGCAATGGCAGGATGCCGCCCATGGCAGGAAGCTGGGGGACGGTGCTGACCGGCCTCGTTCCGCTCGGACTGGTCATCTCGCTCTCTCCGCTCACGGTCATTCCGGCGGTGTTGGTGCTCCAGGCGCCGCGGCCGCGGCCGAGCAGCCTGGCGTTTCTGGGCGGCTGGTTGCTGAGCCTGTCCGCGCTGACGGCCATTTCGGTGGCGGCCTCCGGTCTGCTGGGCGGCTTGGACAAGGCGCCCCCGCGATGGTCGTCGTGGCTGCGCGTGGTGCTCGGTTCGGCGCTGATCGTCTACGGCATCTACCGCTGGCTAAACCGGCACGGCCAGGCCGAATCCCCGGCCTGGATGCGCTCGTTCGCCAGCATCACCCCGGCCCGGGCCGGGGTCCTCGGCGCGGTGCTGGCCGTGGTCCGCCCGGATGTGTCGCTCATCTGCGTCCCCGCGGGGCTGGGCATCGGCACCAGCGGGCTCGGCCTCGCCGGTGACTGGGTGGCCGCCGCCTTCTTCGTGGCCATCGCCGCTTCCAGCGTCGCCATCCCGATCCTGGCCTATGCCGCGGCCGGCAGCCGCCTCGATGACACGCTGGCACGCCTGAAGGACTGGATGGACCGCAACAACGGCGCCCTACTGGCGGCGGTCTTCGTGGTGATCGGCGCAATGGTGCTCTATCACGGGGTTCACGCCCTGTAACCACCGTCGGCCAGGCCCGCGTCCTCCTCGAACCCGTTCACCGCGCCAAAGGCCAACTCGCGGAACAGCTCCCGGCCGTAGCCGGTGAGCATGCCCAGATAGCCGCGGTCCGCCCACTGCGCGGCGTGCCGCTCCTCGTGGTGCAACACCCGATCCAGGTCGAGGCGACTGGCGCGGGGGGTGCCGGCCCGGTCGAGAAACCAGGCGCACCCGGACGAGACGATCCGGTGCAGCTGGCCGCCGGGGTCGGCGACCCTGCCCACGTTGACCAGGAAGATGTCGCCCCAGGTGGTGCCGCCGCGCTGGCTGAACAGCCGCTGGACCCAGTTGCCGCCCAGGCCCATGAGCATGCCGTTGGGGGTGGCGACCAGGCGCCCGCCATTGCGGTGCACGAACGCGACGTCGCGGCTGTAACTCCAGCGATTTGCCTTCTGCCGGGCCATGATTCGAGCCACCTCGGCGGCGCCGTAAGGGGTCGCCGGAAAGTCCGTGGGCCGCGCGCCCGGTTTGCCGTAGCCGGTGTCCGCGTTGAACACATAGGTCATCAGCGCGGCGTCGCGGGCCCGCGCACCGTCGGCGTAGGCGGGGATGAGGAAGAACGATTTGCCGTGCGGGTCGATGAATTCGGCCATGCCCTCCAGCACCCCAAAGCGCGCGGCGGTGATGCCGTGCCGGCGGGCGATCTCGGCGACGACGGGCGCGGCCACGCCGCGGCGATCGGCGTTGTCGCGCCATCTGCTGCAATAGCCGTGTGCGTCCATGTCTTCGGACCAATTTAGGGTGTAGCGAATGAACAGGGGGCCCTGGCAACGCGCACGCGGCATCAAACAGATCACCCGGGGACTGGGCACGCTGGATCGAGAGCTGTTCGATGCCATCGCCGAGACCGACACCCCGCTGCTGGACACGGTGATGCCGCCGCTGACCCGGGCGGCCGACCATTCCAAGCTGTGGGTGGCCATCGGCGCGGCGCTGCTGGCCACCGGCCGCCAAAGCGCGCAGCGCGGCGCGACCCGCGGCCTGGTGACGCTGGCCGCCACCAGCCTGGTGACCAATCAGATCGCCAAGCGGATCCGCCGACGGCCCCGACCCGGCTACGAGCTGGTACCCCTGGTCAGGCAGGTCCGTCGCCGCCCGACGTCGAACTCGTTGCCGTCGGGGCACTCCGCCAGCGCCGCCGCGTTCGCCATCGGCGTGGGGCTGGAGAACCCGCCACTGGGCTTCGGCCTGGCGCTGCTCGCGGGGCTGGTCGGTCTGTCACGGGTGGTGACCGGCGCGCACTACCCCGGCGACGTCATCGCCGGGTTCGGCATCGGTTCGGGCCTGGCCGTGCTGGGCGGCCGCCTCGTCCCGCCGATCGTCGAAACCGCCCTTCCGCGAACGGAACCGCTTCGCGTCGCGGCCCCGCAGCGGCCCGACGGCGCCGGCGTGGTGCTGGTGATCAACCCGGAGTCGGGCAGCGGCACCGGGGCCCGGGTCGTCGACGAGGTGCGTGCCGCGTTACCAAAGGTGGACATCCGCGAACTGGGTCCCGACGACGACGCGGTGCAGGTGCTGCGCAACGCGGCCGAAGGCGCCGATGCTGGCGGTGGGCGGCGGTGACGGCACCGTCGCGGCCGCCGCGGGGGTGGCCATCGACGCGGGGTTGCCGCTGGCCGTCTTTCCCGCCGGGACGTTCAACCATTTCGCCAAGGACATCGGCTGCGACACCGTGGCCAAGACGGTCGACGCGATCCGGCGCGGCCAGGTGGCCTGCGTGGACCTGGTGTGCCTCAACGATTCTCAGATGATCCTCAACACCGCCAGCATCGGCGCCTACCCGGCGTTCGTGCGGCGGCGGGAGAAGCTCGAGAAGCGCATCGGCAAGCCGCTGGCCGGCCTGTACGCCATGCTGCGCACGCTGCGCAAGGAGCAGCCCGTGCGCATCCGCTACGACAACAAGACGCTGCTGACATCCCTGTTCTTCCTGGGCAATTCGCTGTATCTGCCGAGCGGGTTCGCGCCAGCGCGCCGGACCCGGATGGACGACGGCCTGATCGATGTGCGCATCCTCGAGGCCGGGCGGCACTGGGCGCGGACCAGAATCCTGACCGCGCTCGCCCTGGGGCGCCTGGAACGCAGCCCGCTCTACCACGAGCTGCAGGTGCCCGAATTCAGCTTCAGCGCCGTCGACGGACCCACGGTCATCGCCTGCGACGGCGAGGTCCGCGAGAAATACGACAAGGCCAGCTTCAGCGCGAAGTACCGGGTGCTGCCGGTGTTTCGGCCGCTGACCGGCGACTAGGTGGCTCCCTCGGTGAGGTCGCGCACCCGCGCGTAACGCGCCGCCACCTCGGGCGCGGGGTCCGCGGTGAATTCGGTGGTGGGCGGCGGATTCCACGCCGGCGGTCCGGGTGATCCGCTCAACGCCCACGCGGCCTGGCGCGCCGCGCCCAGCGCGACGTACTGGGCCGGGGCGGGGACCAGCACCGGCATGCCGAACACCGTGGGCGCGGCCTGGCGCAGCGCCCGCGATTGCGCGCCGCCGCCGACCAGCAGGATGCGGCGCACGGCGACGCCCTGTGCGGTCAGCCGCGCGAGGCCGTCGGCCAGTGAGCACAGCAGCCCTTCCACCGCGGCCCGGGCCAGGTTGGTCGGCGTCGCATTGGACCCCCGCAGCCCGTGCAGCGCCCCGGTCGCGTTGGGCCGGTTGGGGGTTCGTTCGCCCTCCAGGTAGGGGACCAGTACCAGCCCCGCGCTGCCCGGCGGCGCCGACAGCGCGAGGCGGGACAGCTCGTCGTGGTCGACCCCCAACATGGCGGCGGCCGCGTCCAGCACCCGCGCGCCGTTGAGGGTGCACACCAGCGGGAGGTAACGTCCGGTGCCGTCGGCGAATCCGGCGACGAATCCCGTGTCATCGCGGACGGGATCCGCGGTAACGGCGGCCACCACTCCCGATGTCCCGATCGAGACCATCACGTCGCCCTCTTCGGCACCCAGGCCCAGCGCGGCGGCGGCGTTGTCGCCCAGGCCGGCGCCGAATGTCGTTGTGCCGCTGACGGTTCGGCCTGCCGGTCCGAGCACGCTCGGCAGCCCTGGGCGCCGGCCACGCAGGGCCAGTTCCAGCAGATCGGACCGGTAAGTGCCGGTGGCGGCGTCGTAGTAGCCGGTGCCGCTGGCGTCGCTGCGATCGGTGCTCAGCGCCGCGACGTCGGCGTCGCCGCGCAGGCGCCACGTCAACCAGTCGTGCGGTAGGCAGACCGCCGCGGTGCGGTCGGCGTGGTTTGGCTCGTGGTCGGCCAGCCAGCGCAGCTTGGCCACCGTGATCGCGGCCAGCGGCACGACGCCGACGGCCCGGGCCCACGCCCGCGCGCCACCCAACTCGTCGACGAGTGCGCGCGCGGCGTCGGCCGAGCGTACGTCGTTCCACAGCAGCGCGGGGCGCACCACCCGTCCGGTTGCGTCCAGGCACACCATGCCGTGCTGCTGCGCGCCGACGGCGACCGCGTCGACGCCGTCCAGGCCACCCGCGGCCGCGATGGCCGCTCGGGCGGCGGATTCCCATGCGGCAGGGTCGATTTCGGTGCCGTGCGGATGGCTGGCGTGACCCTCGCGGACCACCCGGCCGGTGGCGGCGTCGCACACCAGCACCTTGCAGGACTGGGTCGAGGAGTCGACGCCCGCGACCAGGGTCACGGTGCGTCGGCCCCGATCAACGCCCGCAGGGTGGCCCGTGCGCCGTGCCGGTACAGCGAGTCCAACGCCCACACGTAGGCCTCGCGAAAGCGCTCCTGGTCGACGAGGTCGCCGAAGACCGAACGGTTGGCCAGGAATGCGACGGGGTCGTCGCATTGCGAGCGGGCGAGCGGGACGAGGGCGTCGGCCAGGCGGTCCACCACCTCGATCGGCTCGCCCTGTTCGTCGACGGCCTCGGCGTAGCGCGCCCAGCTCGCGACGATCGCCGCGGACAGCCGCACCGCCCCGCCGGTGCGCAGGTTGTCGCGCACCACCGGCAACAACCACTTCGGGATGCGGTCCGAGGAGTCGGCGCACAGCCTGGCGACGGTGTCGCGGATGTGCGGGTTGGCGAAGCGCGGCAGCAGCCCGGCCCGGAACTCGTCGAGCCCCGGAATGCGCTGCAGCGTCGGCATGGCCTCCGAATCCATATAGCGGGCAACGAATTCCGCGATCACCGGATCCTGGGCGGCGTCGTGCACCAGCCGGTATCCGGCGAGGTAGGCGAAATAGCACAGGCCTTGATGCCCGGCGTTGAGCAGCCGCAACTTCATCGCCTCGTACGGCGCCACGTCGTCGACGAGTTGTACCCCGGCTTGATCCAGCGGTGGTCGGCCGTCGGCGAAGTGATCCTCGACGACCCACATGGCGAACGGTTCGGCGATCACGGGCCAGGCGTCGGTCACCCCGAATTCGGACTCCAGTCGCTCGAGCACGTCGGGCGTGGTCACCGGGGTGATCCGGTCGACCATCGAGTTGGGAAAGGTGGTCTTCTCGCGCATCCATTGCGCGAGTTCGGGATCGACCCGCTCGGCGTAGGAGATGAACACGCGTCGGGCCACGTCTCCGTTGCCGGCGATGTTGTCGCAGGAGACGATCGTGGGGGAGGGCAGGCCGCGCTCGCGGCGCCGGTTGCACGCCTCGGCCACCAAGCCGAACACCGCGGACAGGGGTGGCTGATAGCCGCCCTCGGTGATGGTGAGCGAGATGATCCGGGTGGCGGGCGCGGCCAGCAGCTCGATCACCGACTCGGGATCGTCGGGCGCATAACGATAATCGACGATCGAGCCGATGACCCGCGGTTCCCGCGTGCCGTCGGGGTGCTCGAGGATCAGCGTGTAGAGGTGGTCCTGGCCGCGCAGCGCGTCGCGCATGCGCTCGTCGCCCGGCAGCACGCCGACCCCGCAGATGCCGAAGTCGCGGGCGAGGCCGTCACCGAGCAAGCGGTCGATGTACATGGCCTGATGCGACCGGTGGAACCCGCCGACGCCGAAATGCGCTATGCCGACGCCGATCTGGCTGCGGTCATAGGTCGGGACCGGGATCTTCAGGCCGGCCAGGTTCCGTGCGCTCAGCTTCACTCGAGTGTCACCCTAGCGCGGACCGGGCTGCCCGCCGCTAATTCGCCGTCAGGCGTTGGGGCACAGGTCGCGCAGGGCGAAGATGACGACGTCGGCGGCCTGGCGGCCGTTGATCCCGCCGGTGCCCTGGTCGGCGTCCGAGCGTTGCAGCGCCAAGCCCTCCAGCTGTTGCGGAGAGGCGCCCCACGAAAGCTGCTGGCATAGGTCGGCGCCCATCTGTAAGAGCTCCGGGTCGCCGCCGTTGACGGCGTGGATGCCGGCGTTGTGCAGGTCGTTGATGAAGGCGGCCCCGTCGGCCCGCGCCGGGCCGGCACATAGGACCCCGGCCAGCAAAAGTGGGCCACTGGCCAGCGCCGCGCTCATCAACCGGCCATATCGCCTGCGTGCCGCCATCCAACCTTCTCCTTTATGTCTGTGCCCGATGCGGATGATGCACTTTTACACAAAAGTGCGACGACCCGCTGCGCAAAGAATTCGGGAGAGTGAATAGTCGGCGAAGAACGGCCGGCCGCTAGGCCGCCGAAGTGTGGTGGGTCGAGGTGGTCTCTAGCTGGGGCACAGATCGCGCATGGCGTAGACGACCACGTCGTTGGCCTGTTGAGCGCTGAGCCCGCCGGAGCCCTGCTGGTCGTCGGAGCGCTGCAGCGCCAGGCCTTCGAGTTGCGCCGGAGGAGCGCCCCACGATATTTGCTGGCACACGTTGAGGCCGGCCTGCAGCAGGGCGGCGTCGCCGCCCGTGACGGCGTGGACCCCGTCGCGGTGCATGTCATTGAGGAAACCGGCCGCGTCGGCTTGGGCTGGGCCGGCCCAGACGAGACCGGCGAGAAGCGGGCCGCCGAACAGGGCGGAACCGATGAACCCGGCGGCGAGACGACGTGGTGACATAGCCCCTTCTCCTCTTTTCGTCAACAGTTCTAATCTCGATGTTAACTTCTCCGTAACCTTCGAATCGATAACTGTTCACCAACAGTTTCCTGTGAACGACCTGCGCAGAAATAAAGTCCGTGAGATTCGAAGTCGGTCCGGCCACGCATCCGGTCGGCTCGGGTCCGGTCGCGTCGGGGCGCTTAGCACGCGGCAGCGGACGGGCACGCGGTTTCGCTGCAAAGGACACGCGCTCAGGTGCGCGACCGAGGGCACGAATCGCTGACTGCGGCTGCCGCGCAGGCGTATTCGCGCAGGTCGATCGGTGTATGCCGGGGCTGTTCCGATTCGTGACGCCGTTGTGACGTCACCATTTGGAAACGGCGCGGTGCGGCGTGGCGCGTGTCGCGCGCCGGCTGCTGACAATTGGCGCGGTCGTGAAAAGCGGCCTCGGTACGGCTAGGCGGGCCTGCTGCACCAAGTGATTGCGGAAATAGCTGAGCGTGAATAAAGGAGAGTTGACGCTGATGGCGATCGTCGATCGGTTCAACATCAAAGTAGTTGCCGGCGCTGGGTTGTGCGGAGCTGCTATCGCGTTGAGCCCCGACGCGGCGGCCGCCCCGCTGATTACGGGCGGCCACGCGTGCATTGAGGGGCAGTCAGGCGAGGTGGCGCCGGCCGCAGGTGGCCCTGCCGCGGGCGCCGGAACGGCGGCCGCGGGCGCACCGGCCGGTGGCGTGTGCGCGGCGCCCATGACCGACATGTCCGGTGTGCCCATGGCGGTGCCGGGGCCGCTGCCGATCGGTGCGCCGGTGCCGATCGTGCCACCCCTGCCCCTCGCTCCGCCGGTGCCGGTGGTGCCGCCGGTGCCCGTCGTGCCGGCCGGCGCGCCGCTGATCGCCCTGGGCGGTCCGGCGGCCGCCGGCGCTCCCCTGGAGGCGGCAGCTCCGATCATCGACATGTCCGGGGTGAAGGATGCGCCCGCCGGCCCGGCGCCCAGTGGCGGGCCGACGGCCGGGCAGCCGATTCGCCCCGGTCCTTCGGGCGCGAGCTGAGGCCGACTCAGCTTCGAAAACGGGCCGGGCCCGCTGGTG
>NZ_LZLL01000026.1:0-41250 GCF_001669335.1 Mycobacterium sp. 1245852.3
CGGCCAGCGCGGCGGCCCGCAGCCACACGGTGCGCCAGCGGCGCGACCGCCAGCCGACCGCCAGGAGCAGCCCGATCGCGGCGAGCACCTGGATCGTCGCCGGCACCGGGGTTGGGGTCGGGTATGTGGGTCGGGCCTCGTTGACCGCCTCGCGGTTTGTGGCCTGCCCGTTCACCGCTGCGTGGGGGCAGCGGATGTATCGGACCGGCGATCTGGTGCGCTGGCGTGCCGATGGGCAGCTGGAGTATCTGGGGCGTGCTGATGAGCAGGTCAAGATCCGCGGCTACCGCATCGAACTGGGCGAGATCCAGAGCGCACTGACCGCCCTTGACGGCGTCGAGCAAGCGGTCGTGATCGCCCGCGAAGACCGCCCCGGCGACAAACGCCTCATCGGCTATGTCACCGAATCGAGCAGCGGGGCAGTAGATCCGGGCGCGCTGCGTACCGCGCTGGCCGAGCGATTGCCCGAGTACATGGTGCCCGCCGCGGTGGTCGTGCTGGACGCGCTGCCGCTCACTGTCAACGGCAAACTCGATACCCGCGCTTTGCCCGCACCCGAATACCAGAACGCCGGATATCGCGCACCGGCCAGTGCGGTCGAGGAGATCCTGGCCGGTATTTACGCGGACGTGCTCGGCGTCGAGCGTGTCGGGGTGGACCAGTCGTTTTTCGACCTGGGCGGGGATTCACTGCTGGCGACGCGCCTGATCGCGGTGATCGAGACCAGTCTGCACGCCGAGCTTTCGGTGCGCACGATGTTCGAGTCGCCCACGGTGGCCCAGTTGGCGCTCCGCGTCTGCGCGGGCGCAAGTCGGCTTGAGCCGTTGGTGGCGGCGGAGCGGCCTGCGGCAGTTCCGCTGTCGTTCGCCCAGCAGCGGTTGTGGTTTATCGACCAATTGCAGGGACCGTCACCGATCTACAACATACCGGCCGCATTGCGGCTGTGTGGACGGCTGGATGCCGAGGCGTTGGGTGCGGCGCTGGCCGATGTGGTGGCCCGCCATGAGACCCTCCGCACGCTGTTTACGGCGCCCACCGGAACACCGCAGCAAGTGGTTATCCCGTCAGAAGAAGTCGATTTCGGTTGGCAGATCATTGATGCCACCGGCTGGTCGTCAGGCCGCCTCAGTGAGGCCGTAAACGCCGCGGCGTGCCACACGTTCGATCTGGCCACCGAGATCCCCTTGCGGGCAAAGCTTTTCCGCGTCGCCGACGACGAACACGTGCTGGTGGCCGTGGTGCACCACATCGCCGCCGACGGCTGGTCGATCACCGCACTGGTGCGTGATATGGGACTGGCTTACGCCAGCCGGTGTGCGGGTCAAGCCCCGGGGTGGGCGCCGTTGCCGGTGCAGTACGTCGATTACACGCTGTGGCAGCGTGCGCAGTTGGGCGATGTCGCCGATCGCGAGAGTCCGATCGCTGCGCAGTTGGCCTACTGGGAACAGGAGCTGGCTGGGCTGCCCGAGCGCCTGGCGTTGCCCACCGATAGGCCCTACCCGCCGGTGGCCGATTACCGCGGCGCCAGCGTGATCGTGGACTGGCCGGCCGAGCTCCAAGAGCGGGTGCGCGCGGTGGCACGCGAGCACAACGCGACCAGCTTCATGGTGATCCAGGCCGCCCTGGCCGTACTGCTGGGCAAGCTCAGCGCCAGCAGCGACGTGGCAGTCGGATTCGCGACCGCCGGGCGGAGCGACCCAGCGCTCGATGAGCTGGTGGGGTTCTTCATCAACACCCTGGTGCTGCGGGCCGATTTGGCCGGGGACCCCACCGTGGCCGAGTTGCTGGCCCAGGTGCGGTCGCGCAGCGTCGCCGCCTACGAACACCAAGACGTGCCCTTCGAGGTGCTCGTTGATCGACTGAACCCGACCCGAAGCCTGGCCCACCACCCGCTGATACAGGTCGTGTTGGCCTGGCAGAACTTCCCGGGGCACACCAGCGACCCCGCCGCCGGGCTGGACCTGGGCGACCTGAAGGTCACGCGTTTGCCAGTGGACACCCAATCGGCGCGCATGGATCTGACGTTCACCCTCGCGGAACGTTTCACCCAGACCGGTGAGCCCGCCGGAATCGCCGGGGATGTGGAGTTTCGCACTGATGTCTTCGACGCGGCCAGCATCGAGGCGCTGATCGAGCGGTTGCGGCGAGCATTGACGGCCATGACCGCCGACCCCAGCCGACGGTTGTCGTCGGTGGACCTGATGGATGCCGACGAGCACACCCAACTGGACAAGATCGGTAACCGGGAGGCGCTGGCCCGGACGGTGCCAAGCGTGGCGTCGATCCCGGCGGTGTTCGCCGCTCAGGTGGCGCGCACGCCAGAGGCGGCGGCGATCACCTCTGCTGGCCAGTCGATGACCTACCGCGAGCTCGACGAGGCGTCCAACCGGTTGGCGCACCTGCTGGCCGCCCTGGGCGCCGGCCCGGGACAGTGTGTGGCGCTGCTGTTGCCACGATCGGCCGAGGCGGTCCTGGCGGTAATGGCGGTGCTCAAGACCGGGGCGGCCTATCTGGCGATCGACCCGGCGCATCCCACCGCGCGCATGGAGTTCATGGTTGCTGATGCCGCACCGATCGCCGCGATCACCACCGCAGGACTGGCCGAGCGGTTCGACGGTTGTGGCCTGCCGGTCATCGACGTCGCGGACCCGCGCATCCTCGGCTGCCCGTGCACGGGCTTGCCGGCGCCGGGCCCCGAAGCGATCGCTTACCTGATCTACACCTCGGGCACCACCGGGGTTCCCAAGGGGGTGGCCGTCGCTCACCAGAATGTGATCCGGCTACTGGACTCTTTGAATGCGGACCAAGAGCTGGTGGGGCAGGTGTGGACGCAGTGCCACTCGCTGGCCTTCGACTACTCGGTGTGGGAAATCTTCGGTGCGCTGTTGCACGGCGGACGGCTCGTGGTGGTGCCGGAGTCGGTGACCCGCTCGCCTGAAGAGCTGCACGCCTTGCTGATTGCCGAACAGGTCAGCGTATTGAGTCAGACGCCGTCTGCGTTTTATGCGCTGCAAACCGCCGACGCGCGGGCAGCCGAGTCCGAGGAACGGCTGAGCCTGCAGATGGTGGTGTTCGGTGGCGAGGCGTTAGAACCCCAGCGCCTCGGGACGTGGTTGGACCGCCACCCGCGATCACCGCGGCTCATCAACATGTACGGCATCACCGAGACAACGGTGCACGCCTCGTTCCGGGAGATCACGGTCGCCGACCTCGACCGCAGTGTCAGCCCGATCGGGTTGCCCCTGAACCATCTCGGCTTTTTCGTGCTGGACACCGACTTGCACCCGGTGCCCGTCGGGGTGACAGGGGAGTTGTACGTGGCCGGCGGCGGACTGGCGTACGGATACCTGGGCCGCGCGGGGCTGACGGCGTCGCGGTTTGTGGCGTGCCCGTTCGCCGCGTCCGGGGCGCGGATGTATCGGACCGGGGATCTGGTGAGTTGGGGTCCCGATGGGCAGCTGCGGTATCTGGGGCGCGCCGACGAGCAGGTCAAGATCCGGGGATACCGCATCGAGCTCGGCGAAATCCAAGCGACGCTGGCCGCATTCGACGGGGTGGAGCAGGCGGCGGTCATCGCCCGCGAAGACCGCCCCGGCGACAAGCGGCTGGTGGGTTATGTCACCGGAACCGCTGACCCGGCCGAGGTTCGGGCATGGCTGGGTCAGCGGCTTCCGGCCTACATGGTGCCGGCGGCGGTGGTGGTGATCGATGCGCTGCCGCTCACGGTCAACGGCAAGCTGGATACCCGGGCTTTGCCGGCGCCCGAATACGGCGAGGGTGATCGGTACCGCGCCCCGGCTACGCCCACCGAGGAGATCCTGGCCGGCATCTACGCTCAAGTGCTCGGGCTCGACCGGGTCGGGGTCGATGACTCCTTCTTCGACCTGGGCGGGGATTCGCTGTCTGCCATGCGGGTCATCGCCGCCATCAACAAATCCCTGGACGCCGGCCTTGCGGTACGCACCGTATTCGAGTCACCCACGATCGCCCAGTTGGCGCCCCGTATCGGCGGGGCCGGGAATGGGCGTAAGCCGCTGGTGGCCGGCGAGCGGCCCACGGTGGTGCCGTTGTCGTATGCGCAGAGCCGGCTGTGGTTCCTCGACCGATTCGAGGGCGGGGTGGCGACCTACAACATGCCGACCGCGTTTCGGATCAGCGGGGCGCTGGACGTCGAGGCGCTGACGGCGGCAATCGATGACGTGATCGCCCGCCACGAGACGCTGCGCACCATATTTCCGGATATCGACGGTGTGCCGTTCCAGAAGGTACTGCCGGCCGAGGCGGGGATGTGGCGTCGCGGGGGCCCCGCAGTCGTGTCGTTGGCGGAGCAGGATCTGGTCGGCGAACTGGTGGGGCTGGCGGGCCATCGGTTTGACTTGGCAACCGAAATCCCGCTTCGGGCGCAGATCTATGAGGTCAGCCCCGAGCAGCATGTCGTGGGAATTGTGGTGCACCACATCGCTTGTGACGGGTGGTCCCTGGCGCCGATGGCCAGAGATATCGGCGAGGCATATCGGGCGCGGCGGCAGGGCCAGACCCTGCAGTTGGCGCCGTTGCCGGTGCAGTACGCCGATTTCACCCTCTGGCAACGGGAATGGTTGGGCGTCGAGTCCGATCCCGACAGTGTGATCGCCGGGCAGTTGGCGTACTGGCGAACCGAGTTGGCCGATCTGCCCGAGGTGGTGTCGCTGCCGGCGGACCGGGCGCGCCCGCCGGTGCCGAGCTACCGCGGCGATGCGGTGGACGTGCACCTCGATCCACGGCTGTGGGCCGGAATCAAGGCGCTGGCGGCTGCGCATAATGCGACCGCCTCGATGGTGTTGCAGGCGGCCATGGCGGTGGTGTTGCACCGGGCCGGGGCCGGCGAGGACATCGCGATCGGCACCCCGATCGCCGGCCGGATGGATGCGGCGCTCGATGAGCTGGTCGGGTTCTTCGTCAACACGTGGGTGTTGCGGGTGGGGGTGACGCCCGCGAACCGGTTCAGCGAGGTGCTTGAGGGCGTGCGTCAGAAAGCGCTGGACGCCTACAGCAACCAGGATCTGCCCTTCGAGCGGCTGGTCGAGCAGCTCAACCCGGTGCGCTCCACGGCGCATCATCCGGTGTTCCAAGTGGCCTTGGCCTTCCAGAACAATGTGCGCCCCGAGGTGGCTCTCGACGGGCTCAGCGTCGAGCCACTCGCGGTGGACAGCCGCACCGCCAAGTTCGACCTGGACGTCGATCTGCGAGAGGTGCCCTCCGAGGACCCGACCGCACCGATGGCCGCCGGCGTCGTGACCTATGCCACCGATCTGTACGACCGGGTCACCATCGAGCGCTTCGTCACCTGGTTTGAGCGGGTGATCGAAGCGATCGTAGGGGACGCGTCCGTGGTGGTGGGCGACCTGGCGTTGCTGGATCCCGACGAGCGGGATTTGGTGCTCTTGCGGTGGTCTGGCGCCGGCGTCGAGGCGCCGACGGGAGTGGCGCCGGAGTTGTTGGCAGCAGCGGTGGCCGCCGACCCGGACGCGGTGGCGGTCGTCGATCATGCCCGGACCTTGTCCTATCGCGAACTCGACCAGTGGTCGACGCGGCTGGCGCGGGTGCTGATCGAGGCAGGGGTGGGTCCGGAACGCGCCGTCGGCGTGGCGATCGGCCGGTCCACGGAGCTGGTGGTGGCGTGGTGGGCGGTGCAGAAAGCCGGCGGCGTGTATGTGCCGGTCGATCCCACTCACCCCGTCGAGCGGATCGCCACGGTGCTGGACTCGGTGGACGCGGTGTGCGTCCTGACCCGCGATGCCGACGTGGTGGCCGGGGCCGGGACGCGCGCGGTGCTGCGCATGGACGGCCTGGACCTTTCTGGGCGGTGCGCAGAGGCGATCACCGACGCCGACCGGCTGGCGTCGCTGGGGCCGGATAACACCGCCTATGTGATCTTCACGTCGGGGTCCACCGGCACCCCCAAGGGTGTGGCGGTCAGCCACGGCGGTCTGCCCGGGGTAGCCGCGGCGCACCGCGAGGTATTCGGCATGGGCGACGACACCCGCATGCTGGCGGTGCTCTCCCCGACGTTTGACGCCGCGCTCGGCGAGCTATTGGTCGCGGTGGGAGCGCGGGGCGCGTTGGTGGTTGCGCCGCCGGAGGTCTTTGCCGGCGAGGCGTTGACCGCCTTGCTGGAGGAGCATCGGGTCAACGCGGCGGTGATGACCCCGACGTTGCTCTCGACGCTGGATCGAACCCGGCTGGATGGGTTGTCCACGCTGATCGTCGGCGGTGAGGCCTGCCCGGACGAGTTGGTGACCGCGTGGGCGCCGGGGCGGTGCATGTTCAACGGCTACGGTCCCACCGAGGCCACGATCTGGGCCACCACTGCGCCGCTGCTGGCGGGGCAGCCGGTCCGCATCGGCAACCCGCTCCCGGGGATGCGCGCACTGGTGCTCGACGCGCGGCTGAACCCCGCCCCGATCGGGGTGGTCGGTGACCTGTATCTGGGCGGACCGGCGGTGGCGTGCGGCTACCTGGGCCGGGCGGAATTGACCGCGGAACGATTCGTGGCGGATCCCTACGGGCCTGCGGGCGCGCGGCTGTATCGCACCGGCGACCTGGTGCGCTGGGCACCCGACGGAACCCTGGAATATCTCGGCCGTGCCGACGCACAGATCAAGCTGCGTGGACACCGCATCGAACTGGGCGAAATCGAAAACACCTTGCTGGGCTGCCCCCAGGTCACCCGCGCGGCCGCGACCGTGCATGAGAGCAAAACCGGCTCGCATCTGGTCGCCTATGTGACCCTCGAGCAGACCACCACCGCCGAGCACGACGCCGAAACCGTCGACGCGTGGCAACAGCTATATGACGACGCGTATGGCGCTGACGTGGAGGCACCGGAGTTCGGCATGGACTTCCGCGGCTGGAACAGCAGCTACACCGACGATCCGATTCCGCTCGAAGAGATGGAGGAGTGGCGTTTGGCCACCGTGGATCGGATCCTTCAACTGCATCCCGCGCGGGTACTGGAGATCGGCGTGGGCTCGGGGCTATTGCTTTCCCAGGTGGCCCCGGTGTGTTCCGAGTATTGGGCGACGGACTTCTCCGCGCCGACGATCCAGCGGCTGCAGGCCGCCGTGGCCGGACGGTCGTGGGGCGATCGGGTGCGGTTGCAGGTGCAGCCCGCCGATGTCGCCGCCGGGTTGCCGGAAGGCCACTTCGATCTCGTGGTGCTCAATTCGGTGGTCCAGTACTTCCCGAGCGCGCGGTATCTGACCGACGTGCTGGCGGTCGCGATGCGATTGCTGGCACCGGGCGGGGCACTGTTTATCGGCGATGTGCGCAACCACAGTCTGCAGGGCGCGTTCCAAACCGGGATCGCGCTCGCCCGCAGCGCCACCGACATCGCCGACGCCGACGCCGACGAGATTCGCCAACGAGTTCAGCGCGCCGTGCTCAGCGAAGCCGAATTGTTGTTGGCCCCAGAGTTTTTCACCACCTGGGCTGCCAGCCATCCGCCGGCGGCCGGGCTGGATATCGAAGTCAAGCGCGGGATGGCCGACAACGAACTCAACCGCTATCGTTACGACCTCGTCGTCCGTAAATCCCCCGCGCCGGTGCGCTCCCTGGCCGGCGCGGACAGCTGGGCGTGGACCCAGTGCGCGGGGTTGAGCGGACTGCACGATCGGTTGGTGGCTCAGCGTCCCAGCACCGTTCGCATCACTGAGATCCCCCGCGCCGGACTGATCAGCGACGTTCGCATCGAGCAAGCCCTGCTGGGCGGGCTGTCCCTGGCGGACGCAGTGGCCCTCGCCGACGGCGCCGATGCAGTTGTCCCCGAACAACTGCACCGCCTCGGGGAGAGCGCCGGATATCACGTCGCCGTCACCTGGGGTGCCCAACCGGGCACCGTGGATGCGGTGTTCATCGCTGCAGCGGACGCTGAGCGGACGTCGGCGCTGACCGATCTGTATCTGCCGGCTGACGGGCCCCACCGGGTCACCGGTTACGCCAATGACCCGCAGACCAACACCAAGATCACCGCGGTGCGTCAGCAATTGAGCGCGTGGTTGCCCGAATATATGGTGCCGACCCATATCGTGGTGCTCGACGAGTTCCCGATGACGACCTCGGGCAAGATCGACCGTAAAGCCTTGCCGGCGCCGGTGTTTGCCACCACAGCCTTCCGGGCGCCGCAGACCCAGACGGAAAGAATCCTCGCCGGCATCTATGCCGAGGTGCTCGGGATCGACAAGATCGGGATCGACGACTCGTTCTTCGACCTGGGCGGGGATTCCCTGTCGGCGATGCGTTTGATCGCCGCGGTCAACACCCGTCTGGATGCCGATATTTCGGTGCGTGCGGTGTTCGAGGCGCCCACGGTCGCCCAGTTGGCGTCCCGTGTCGGTAAGGGCGGGGGCCTGGAGCCGCTGAAGCCGGTTGAGCGGCCGGCGGTGGTTCCGTTGTCGTTTGCCCAGAGCCGGTTATGGTTCATCGACCAGTTGCAGGGGCCCTCACCGCTTTACAACGTGGTGCTGCCGTTGCGGCTGGCCGGGCCGCTTGATGTGGACGCGCTGGGTGCGGCACTGGTGGATGTGGTGGGCCGCCACGAGAGCCTGCGCACGCTGTTCCCGGCGGTCGAGGGGGTACCGCGGCAGCTGGTAGTGCCCGCCGAGCAGGCCGACTTCGGTTGGGACGTCATCGATGCCACCGGCTGGCCGGCAGGCCGGCTGCAGGAGGCTATCCGCGCTACCGTGAGTTACGGATTTGACCTGGCTGCCGAGATCCCGTTGCGGGCAAGGCTTTTCCGCGTCGCCGAGGACGAACACGTGATAGTGGCGGTGGTGCACGAAATCGCCGCTGATGGTTGGTCGACGACCCGGCTGGTGCGTGACCTGGGGGTGGCCTATGCCAGCCGGTGCGAGGGGCAACCCCCCGGCTGGACGCCATTGCCGGTGCAGTATGTCGATTACACGCTGTGGCAGCGCGCGCAGTTCGGCGATCTCGATGACACTGAAAGCCGCATCGCCGCGCAGGTGGCCTACTGGGAGCAGGCATTGGCCGGGATGCCCGAGCGGCTGCAGCTGCCCACCGATCGGCCCTACCCGCCGGTGGCCGATCAGCGCGGCGCCAGGGTGGCGGTGCAGTGGCCGGCGCTATTGCAGCAGCAGGTTGCCCGTGTTGGCCGCGAGCACAACGCGACCGGTTTCATGGTGACGCAGGCCGCCCTGGCGGTGGTGCTGTCCAAGCTCAGCGCCAGCAGCGATGTGGCAGTTGGCTTCCCGATTGCCGGGCGCCGCGACCCGGCACTGGATGAGCTGGTGGGCTTTTTCGTCAACACCTTGGTGCTGCGCGTCGATCTAGCCGGCGATCCCACCGTGGCCGAGCTGCTGGCTCAGGTGCGAGCACGCAGCCTGGCCGCCTACGAGCACCAAGACGTGCCCTTCGAGGTGCTCGTCGAGCGGCTCAACCCCGCGCGGTCGCTGGCCCATCACCCGCTGGTTCAGGTGGTGTTCGCCTGGAACAACTTCCCCGGGCAAATCGAAGTCCCCGCGACGGGGCTGAGTTTGGGCGATCTTCAGGTCACGCCGCTGGTCGGCGACACCCAAACCGCGAAGATGGATGTGGTCTTCTTCCTCAAGGAATCCTGGACCGAGGCCGGTGAGCCCGCCGGGATTTCCGGGACGGTGGAATATCGCACCGACGTGTTCGACCCGGCCAGCATCGAGGCGTTGATCGAGCGGTTGGAGAGGGTGTTGGCGGCGATGACCGCCGATCCCACCCGGCGGCTGTCGTCGGTGGATTTGCTCGGCGAGGGTGAGCATGCCCGCTTGGATCGGATCGGTAACCGGGCGGCGTTGACCCGACCCGCACCGCCGCCGGTGTCGATTCCGGTGTTGTTCGCCGCGCAGGAGGCTCGCGCCCCGGAGGCGGTCGCGCTGACGTGCGGAGGCCGCTCGATGACCTACCGCGAGCTTGATGAGTCGTCGAACCGGTTGGCGCACTTGCTCGTCGACCAGGGAGTGGGCTCGGGGGCGCCGGTGGCACTGCTGTTTTCCCGGTCGATGGAGGCGGTCGTGGCGATTCTGGCGGTGCTCAAGGCCGGGGCGGCGTATCTGCCGATTGACCCGGGCGCGCCGGCGGAACGGATCGGATTCCTGCTCGACGACGCTCAGCCGACCGCGGCGATCACCACGGCGGACCTGCGCGTGCGTCTCGACGGGCGTCAGCTGCTGGTCATCGATGTCAACGATCCCCGCGTGGACACCTACCCGTGCACGGGTGTGCCGGGGCCGGCCCCGGATGACGTCGCCTATTTGATCTACACCTCGGGCACCACCGGCGTGCCCAAGGGAGTGGCGATCACCCATCACAACCTCACCCAGCACCTGGAGTCGTTGAACGCCGGCCTGCCGCCCGGACGAGTGTGGACGCAATGCCATCCCTACGTCTTTGACTTCTCGGTGTGGGAGATCTGGGGCGCGTTACTGCATGGCGGGCGTCTAGTGGTGGTGCCCGAGTCGGTGACGAGTTCCCCGGAAGAGTTTCATGCCTTGATGGTGGCGGAGCAGGTCAGCGTGTTGACCCAGACACCGTCGGCGGTGGCGGCGTTGCCGGTTGAGGGATTGGAGTCGGTGGCGCTGCTGGTGGGTGGCGAGGCCTGCTCGGCCGAGGTGGTGGATCGCTGGGCGCCGGGGCGGGTGATGGTCAATGCCTATGGCCCGACCGAGGTCACGATATACGCGGCGATGAGCGCGCCGCTGGCGGCGGGTTCGGGTGTGGTGCCGATCGGCGCGCCGGTGTCAGGGGCGGCATTGTTCGTGCTGGATAGCTGGCTGCGGCCCGTTCCCGCGGGAGTCGTCGGGGAGTTGTACGTGGCCGGTGGGGGGCTGGCGAACGGATATGTGGGCCGGGCTTCGTTGACCGGGTCGCGGTTTGTGGCGTGCCCGTTCGGGGCGCCGGGGACGCGGATGTATCGCACCGGAGACTTGGTGTGGTGGGGTGCTGACGGGCAGCTGCGGTATCTGGGACGTGCCGATGAACAGGTCAAGATCCGCGGGTATCGCATCGAGCTGGGGGAGATTCAGGCCGCTCTGGCAGCGCTGGACGGGGTGCAGCAGGCGGTAGTGGTAGCCCGCGAGGACCGCCCGGGCGACAAACGCCTGGTCGGCTACGTAACCGGGACAGCTAGCCCGGCCGAGCTACGCAGCGCGCTCGGCGAGCGGTTGCCGGAGTACATGGTGCCGGCCGCGGTGGTGGTGTTGGCGGCGCTGCCGCTCACGCCCAATGGCAAACTCGATGCCCGCGCCCTGCCGGCGCCCGCGTATCAGAACGCCGGTTATCGCGCTCCGGCCAGCCCGGTTGAGGAGATCTTGGCCGGCGTGTTCGCCGAGGTGTTGGGGACCGACGAGGTCGGTGTCGATGACTCGTTCTTCGATGCGGGCGGGGATTCGTTGTTGGCGATGCGTCTCGTCGCCGCGATAGAGATGGGTTTGGGCGCCGAGTTGTCGGTGCGCACGGTGTTCGAGGCGCCCACGGTGGCCCAGTTGGCGTTGCGTGTGGGTGGCGACGGGGGTCGGCGCGAGCCGTTGGTGGCCCTCGAGCGGCCCGCGGTGGTGCCGTTGTCGTTTGCCCAGCAGCGGTTGTGGTTCGTCGACCAGTTGCTGGGGCCGTCACCGGTCTACAACATGGCGGCGGCGTTGCGGCTCAGTGGGCACCTGGACGCCGAGGCGTTGGGGGCGGCGCTGGCCGATGTGGTGGCTCGCCAGGAAAGCCTGCGCACCTTGTTCCCCGCGGTCGAGGGGATACCACGGCAGGTGGTGATCCCGGCCGACCGGGCCGACTTCGGCTGGCAGGTCGTCGATGCCACTGGCTGGCCGGTGGACCGGCTGCAGGATGCCATCGATCCCACGGTGCGGCACTCGTTTGATTTGGCGACCGAGATCCCGTTGCGGGCAAGGCTTTTCCGTGTCGCTGAGGATGAGCACGTGTTGGTGGCCGTGATGCACCATATCGCCGGCGACGGCTTGTCGATGGCCCCGCTGGTGGCTGATCTGGGGGTGGCCTATGCCGCTCGGTGTGCCGGGCGGGCGCCGGGGTGGGCGCCGTTGGCGGTGCAGTACGTCGATTACACGTTGTGGCAGCGCGCCCAGCTCGGGGATGTGGCCGATGCCGACAGTCCGATCGCCGCGCAGCTGGCTTATTGGGAGCAGGAGCTGGCCGGGCTGCCCGAGCGGCTGGCGTTGCCCACCGATCGGCCCTACCCGCCGGTGGCCGATTACCGCGGCGCCAGTGTGATCGTGGACTGGCCCGCCGAGCTACAGCAACGGGTGCGCGCGCTGGCTCGCGAGCACAACGCGACCAACTTCATGGTGATCCAGGCCGCCCTGGCGGTGCTGCTGGGCAAGCTCAGCGCCAGCAGTGATGTGGCAGTTGGGTTCTCGATCGCCGGGCGTGACGATCCCGCACTCGATGAGCTGGTGGGATTCTTCGTCAACACCTTGGTGCTGCGGGTCGATTTGTCGGGTGACCCCAGCTTCACCGAAGCCCTCGACCAGGTGCGCGCCCGCAGCCTGGCCGCCTACGAGCACCAGGATGTGCCCTTCGAGTTACTCGTCGAGCGGCTCAACCCCACCCGCAGCCTGGCCCACCATCCGCTGGTGCAGGTCGCGCTGGCTTGGCAAAACTTCGCCGGGCCCGACAACGACCTGGCCGCCGGAGGGCTGGCTTTGGGTGATTTGCAGGTCACACCGCTATCGGCGGACACGCGGGTCGCCCGCATGGATCTAACCTTCACGCTGGCCGAACGTTTCGGCGAGGCCGGCCAACCCGCCGGGATCGGCGGGTCGGTGGAGTATCGCACCGACGTGTTCGACGCGGCCAGCATCGAGGCGTTGATCGAGCGGTTGGGCCGAATCTTGGCGGCCGTGAGTGCCGACCCCAGCCGGCACTTGTCAGCGGTCGATCTACTCGACGAGCGTGAGCACGCCCACCTCGACGGGATCGGCAACCGGGCCGCGTTGACCGCGCCGCAGTCCACCGCGGTGTCGATTCCGACGCTGTTCGCTGCGCAGGTGGCGCGCACGCCCGAGGCGGTGGCGATCACCTGCGACGGCCACTCGATGACCTACCGGGGCCTCGACGAGGCATCTGACCGGTTGGCGCATCTGCTGGCCGGCCATGGGGCGGGCCCGGGACAGACTGTGGCACTGCTGCTTTCCCGTTCCGCCGAGGCGATCGTGGCGATCTTGGCGGTGCTCAAAACCGGTGCAGCCTACCTGCCGCTCGACCCCGCGCATCCCGACGCGCGAATCGAATTCATCCTGGCCGACGTCGCGCCGATCGCCGCGCTCACCACCGCCGAGCTCGCCGACCGGTTCGACAAGTACTCGTGTGACCTGGTGGTCATCGACGTCAGCGACGCCCAAATCAAGGACCCCCAAATCAAGGACGCCCAAATCAACGGCTACCCGTGCACCGACCTGTCGGCGCCGGCCCCCGACGACATCGCCTACCTCATCTACACGTCTGGCACCACCGGTGTGCCCAAAGGCGTTGCCATCACCCACCACAACGTCACCCAGATGTTCGGGCCGCCGGATATCCACCTGCCGGCGGGGCCGTCGACGCTGGGGCATTCCTTGGCCTTCGACGCCTCGGTGGAAGAGATCTGGCGTGCGTTGTTCCACGGCGGGCGGCTGGTAGTGGTGCCCGAGTCGGTGACACGCTCGGCCGAAGACTTGCATGCCTTGCTCGTCGCTGAGCAGGTCAAGACATCGAGTCAGTCGCCGTCTCCGCTGGCGATGCTGTCCCCTGAGGGATTGGAGTCGATGGCGCTGCTGGTGGCCGGTGAGGCGTGCCCGGCCGAGCTGGTGGATCGGTGGGCGCCCGGGCGGGTGATGGTCAATGAATACGGCCCGACCGAAACCACGGTGTGTGCATCCAGGAGTGCGCCGTTGGTCGCCGGTTCGGGCGCGCCGCCGATCGGCTCGCCGCTCCCAGGCGCCGCGTTGTTCGTGCTGGATCAGTGGGCGCGTCCAGTGCCGGTCGGGGTCGTCGGGGAGTTGTATGTGGCCGGTGTCGGAGTCGGGGTCGGCTATATGTTCCGCGCGGGATTGACCGCATCGCGGTTTGTTGCCTGCCCGTTCGGGGCGCCGGGGACACGGATGTATCGCACCGGAGACCTGGTGAAGTGGGGCCCCGATGGGCAACTGCAGTACCTGGGCCGCGCCGACGAGCAAGTCAAAATCCGTGGTTACCGCATCGAACTCGGAGAAGTTCGCGCCGCCCTGGCCGCACTCGACGGGGTAGATCAGGTGGCGGTGATCGCGCGCGAGGACCGCCCCGGTGACAAGCGCCTGATCGGCTACATCACCGGCACTGCAGATCCGGCCGAAAGCCGCACAAAGCTCATGCAGCGACTCCCGGCCTACATGGTGCCCGCCGCGGTCGTGGTGATCGACGCACTGCCGCTGACGGTCAACGGCAAACTCGACACCCGCGCCCTGCCGGCGCCGGAATACCAACGGGGCGATCGCTATTGCGCCCCGACCACTCCCACCGAGGAGATCATGGCCGGCATTTACGCCCAGATACTCGGCCTCGAACGGGTCGGGGTCGACGACTCCTTCTTCGATTTGGGCGGGGATTCGCTGTCGGCGATGCGCCTGATCGCCGCGATCAACACCAGCCTCGACGCCAACCTAGCGGTGCGCACACTATTCCAGGCGCCGTCCGTGCGGAGCTTGAGTCAGCAGCTGGACCAAGATGCCGGCGAGGTGGAACTAGTCCCCGTTGAGTTCCTCAAAGAGGGCGCGGGTCGCCCGATGTTCTGCATCCATCCCGCGGGTGGGCTGGTCTGGCCGTATTACGCTCTCGGCGATTACTTGGACTGCCCGATCATTGGCATTCAACAAACCCCGCAAAATGGCGAGGCTGAACCCGAGTCAATCCGCGAGATGGCGGTAACCTACGCCGACCGGATCCAAGGGGTTGATCCAACCGGGCCCTACAACCTTCTCGGTTGGTCGTTTGGCGGCATTGTCGCGCATGAAATTGCCATCGAGCTGCAGCGGCGCGGATGCGTAATCGCAAACCTTGTCCTTCTCGACGCTTTACTCATCACCGACAGCAGCGTCGATCTACCAAACCTGGCCGAGCAGGACGTGCTGGAAGAGGTCTTGCGGTTGTGTCACATAGAGATGCCCGATCAGGATGAGCCGCTTACTTTTGAGCGGGCGGAAGGACTGCTTCGCGAACGAGGAATTGTCGAATTTGCTCGGTACAAACAACTTGTCGATTTCGGCGTTCAGAACATCAACCGTAATCAGGCATTGGCTCAAGTCCACGAACCCGGTGTGTTCGATGGGGATATAACCCTATTCTCCGCCATGGAGGATAAGGGGGATCAGGGCTCGTGTCCTACGCAAAGTTGGCGACCTTACGTTACTGGCGACATCAGCAGCTACCCGGTCGAGTGTGCGCACCTGGATATGTTGACTGCCGAATCGCTCGTCCAGTACGGACAACACATCAAAGCCCTGATAGAAACCGAGCCTGCGTGCATAGATTAAAAGCACCAAAAGCGCCTTGAACGCACCCGGACAATACCGCCATCACACTCACGAAAGAGCTGGGCTCCATGCGAAAATTCGAGAAGGGTCGGTGTGGTCGCGTCGTGGTGAGTGATACCCAGACGCAGGGATTCGCTCTTCGAACGCGCATTTGGCGCTATGGCGACGCGGCGAAATAGCGGTTCCTAATGTCCGTCGAACCGACCACATTGCACCATACGAAGCGGCGCATTCCGGCTTTGTTGCGGTCCCGCCGGTTCGTCGCCGTAGTTGTCGCGATCGGCGGCATACAGCTGATGGTGTCGATGGACGGCCCCGTCGCGATCTTTGCGCTTCCCAGGATCCAGAACGAGCTCGGCTTATCGGATGCCGCGCGGAGTTGGGTGATCACCGCCTACATGCTGACCTTTGGCGGTTTGATGCTGCTGGGCGGCCGCCTGGGTGACGCTATCGGCCGCAAACGTGCTTTCATCGTCGGGGTCGCGCTGTTCACTTTCGCCTCGATGCTGTGCGGCGTCGCCTGGGACGGGGGCGTGCTGATATCGGCACGGCTGCTGCACGGCGGGGCCGCCGCAATCACCACACCGACGATTCTGGCGCTAATAGCGACCACGTTCCCGACGGGACCGGAACGTAACTTTGCGACGGCGGTGTTCGGCGCCACGTCTGGTCTCGGTGGGGTGCTGGGCCTGGTGGTGGGCGGGGCACTCACCGACATGTCCTGGCGCCTGGCGTTTTTGGTGAACGTGCCGATCGGTCTGGCCGTGATTTACCTCGCCGTCAACACGTTGCAGGAGACCCAGAAGGAGCGGATGAAGCTCGACAGCGCGGGGGCTGTGCTGGCCACCTTCACCTGTACCGCCGCAGTGTTTGGCCTCTCGATCGGCCCGGAGAAGGGGTGGCTATCGGCCGTCACGCTCGGTTCGGGCGTGGTGGCTCTGGCCGCTTTCGTGGCGTTCCTCGTCGTCGAGCGCAGGGCCGAGAACCCCCTCGTGCCGTTCAGCCTGTTCCTCGACCGCAACCGGCTGGCCACATTCGCATCCATGTTCCTTGCCGGTGGGATATTTTTCACCCTGACTGTGGTGGTCGGCCTGTATGTGCAGACCATCATGGGCTACAGCCCGCTGCGCGCCGGCATCGCCTTCGTCCCGTTCGGCATCGCGATGGCCATCGGGGTGGCCGTGGCGTCGAAGCTGGTGATGTGGTTCCCGCCCCGGGTGGTGGTAATCGCCAGCGGCGGCCTGATTCTGGGCGCGGCGCTGTACGGCTCGACCTTCAACCGGGGCACGCCGTACTTCCCGAATCTTGTGTTGCCGCTCATCATTGGCGCTATCGGTATCGGGGCGGTCTTCGTCTCGCTCACGCTATCGGTGATCGCCTCCGTCGATTCGGACCGGATCGGGCCCACCTCGGCGATTTCGATGATGCTGCAGACCTTGGGTGGACCGCTGGTGCTGGTCGTCATCCAGGTCGCCATCACGTCGCGCACGCTGCACCTCGGCGGCACCCTCCGGCCGGTGAAGTTCATGAACGCCGCCCAGTTGCATGCGCTGGACCGCGGCTACACCTACGGCCTGTTGTGGTTGGCCGGAGTGGTCGTGCTACTGGGTGGGGTGGCGCTGCTAATCGGGTACACCGCCGCGCAGGTAGCCCGCGCGCAGGAAGTCAAGGAAGCCATCGACGCCGGGGAGCTTTAGCTAGTCGTCGTCGGCTACGTCTACTGGACGCCGAGCGGCACGGTCGCGGTACAGTCCTCTCCGGCGGCCCGCCGCGTAATACCCAACTCCCGTAGGTCGACGAAAAGTGCTGTCGCGGAATCTAATCCGTGCCAAAAGACTCATTTTCGATAGCGTCATTTATTGCCGGTACCGGAGCCACCACTCTGTCGCCTTGCGTCCACCACTCTATGTGCGGGTCCTGACTACGCTACCGACTTGATAAGCCTGACAACAGGATTGAAAGCCACGACGCTCGGGGCATGCACTTCGTCGAGGCCCTTTCCGGGCCCAGCCCTAGCGCGCACGCTCGGTTGCAGCGAGTGCACCGACCCATTCGGCTCATGCCAAAGCGAAATCATGGAGGACCGGTGAGTATCACCCCGTTCTACTACACAACCGACGGCACCCTCGCGACTGACAAGCCACTCGGTCGCTGCCGCAAGGAGGCGAAATGACTGCCCAACTGATCGACGACGCCATGCAGCGCTCGCCTTCGACCGATTACTCCGCCCCTATGGCCACCACGCCTGTCACTCCTGTTGCGGTGATCGGCATGGCGTGTCGGCTTCCCGGCGGCATCGACTCGCCGGATCAGTTGTGGGAAGCGTTGTTACGCGGCGATGACCTGGTCACCGAAATACCGCCCGACCGCTGGGACGCCGACGAGTACTACGACCCGGAACCCGGTGTGCCGGGCCGGTCGGTATCGCGGTGGGGCGCCTTCATCGACGACGTCGCCGGTTTCGATTCCGAGTTCTTCGGGATCAACGAGCGAGAAGCGACCGCGATGGATCCGCAACACCGGTTGCTGCTGGAGACCTCGTGGGAGGCCATGGAACACGCCGGTCTCACGAGGGAGCGCATCGCTGACTCACTGACCGGTGTGTTCCTGGGGTTGACGCATGGCGACTACCAATTGCTGGCCGCCGACGCACACTCCGTGGAGGGGGCATATGGCTTCTCCGGCAACAGCTTCAGCCTGGCGTCCGGGCGCATCGCCTACGCCTTGGGGGTCCACGGTCCCGCATTGACGGTGGACACGGCGTGTTCTTCCGGCCTGACGGCGATACACCTGGCCTGCCGCAGCCTGCACGAGCGTGAAACCGACCTCGCGCTGGCCGGCGGGGCCACGCTGGCGTTGGATCCGCGGAAATTCTCCGCCGGGTCGGCCGAGGGCATGCTGTCGCCGACCGGATGCTGCCACGCCTTCGACGTCGCGGCGGACGGGTTCGTGGGCGGGGAGGGCAGCGTCATGGTGCTGCTCAAGCGGTTGACTGACGCGCAACGCGACGGGGACCGAATCCTGGCGGTGCTGCGCGGGACCGCTGCTAACCAGGACGGACACACCGTGAACATCGCGACACCATCGGAGACCGCCCAGACAGCCGTGTATCAGGCGGCGTTAGCCGCCGCGGGTGTGGACGCCCGCACGGTCGGCATGGTCGAGGCGCACGGCCCCGGCACCCCGGTGGGTGACCCGATCGAATACGCCAGTTTGGCCAACGTCTATGGCGTCGACGGCCCCTGCGCGCTGGCGTCGGTGAAGACCAATTTCGGGCATACCCAAGCGGCCTCCGGAGCACTCGGGCTGCTAAAGGCCATCCTCGCCCTGCAACACGGTGTGGTTCCCCGGAATCTGCACTTCACCCGGCTACCCGATGATCTTGCCCGAATAGATACGAAGCTGTTTGTGCCGCAGGAAAATACACGGTGGGTCACGAACGGCCATCACCCGCGGCGGGCGGCGGTCTCGTCGTATGGGCTGTCGGGAACCAACGTGCACGCCATCGTGGAACAAGCACCTGAGCAGGTTCTCGAAGCCGCTGTGTCCGAGGGTGTCTCACCCGAGGCTTCGACGACGGCGTCTCTGCTGTTTCCACTGTCGTCCACCTCGGCCGACGAACTGCGCCGCACCGCCGGCCGGCTGGCCGATTGGGTGCGAGCACATGACGACCTGGCGCTGCCCGACCTTGCCTATACCCTGGCACGTCGGCGCGCGCACCGCCCGGTACGCACCGCCGCCATCGCCAGCAACCGGCGCGAACTCGTAGAGGCCCTGCGCGAGATTGCCGACGGCGACACTCCGTATCCGGCCGCGGTCGGACAGGACGACCGCGGACCGGTATGGGTGTTTTCCGGGCAGGGTTCGCAATGGGCGGCGATGGGCGCCGACCTGTTGGCGAACGAACCGGTGTTCGCCGCCACCGTCGCGCAAGCCGAGCCGCTGATCGCCCGGGAGTCCGGATTCTCGGTGACCAACGCGATCTCGGCGCCGCAGACCGTGACCGGTCAAGACCGGGTCCAACCGACGCTGTTCACCATGCAGGTCGCCCTGGCCGCCACGATGAAGGCCTACGGGGTGCGCCCGGGGGCGGTCATCGGGCACTCTCTCGGTGAGGCCGCGGCAGCTGTTGCCGCGGGCGCGTTGTCGCTGGAAGACGGGGTGCGCGTGATCTGCCGGCGCTCGCGGCTGATGACTCGCGTCGCCGGTGCCGGTGCCACGGCTTCGGTGGAATTGCCTGCGCAGCAGGTGCTTTCGGAACTGACGGCACGCGGTATCAACGATGTCGTGGTGGCGGTCGTGGCCTCGCCGCAGTCCACGGTGATCGCCGGCGCCGCGCAAACGGTTCACGACCTGGTCGCGGCCTGGGAGCAGCGCGACGTGATGGCGCGCGAGGTTCCCACCGATGTCGCCTTCCATTCGCCTCAGGTCGATCCGATCATGGACGAATTGATCGACGTGCTCGCCGACATCAGCCCGATGACACCGCAAGCGCCCTTCTACTCGGCGACCCTGTTCGATCCGCGGGAGCAGCCGGTGTGCGATGCCCGCTATTGGGCGAACAACATGCGCCGTATGGTGCGGTTCGCCACGGCAGTGCAGGCAGCTCTCGAGGACGGCTACCGGGTCTTTGCCGAGCTGTCGCCACACCCGCTACTTGTCCGCGCCCTCGAGCAGACCGCCCGCAACCGCGAGATGCCCATGGCCGCTCTGGCCGGTATGCGCCGCGAACAGAAGCTTCCGCACGGCCTGCGTGGATTTGTGGCGGACCTGCACACCGCGGGCGCGGCGGTCGATTTCTCGGTGCTCTACCCGAGCGGGCGGCTGGTCGATGCACCGCTGCCGACGTGGACGCACCGGCGGCTGTGGTTGAGCGGCGGGGGCCAGGAATCCCCGACACATGGTGGTTGCACCGTCGCAGTGCACCCCCTGCTGGGCTCGCATGTGCGCTTGGACGAGGAACCGGAACGCCACGTCTGGCAGGCCGAGGTCGGCACCGCCGCCCACCCCTGGCTCGCGGACCACCGGCTTCGGGACGTGCCCATGCTGCCGGGAGCCGCTTACTGCGAGATGGCGCTGGCGGCGGCGCGTACCGTGCTGGGCGAGGCGGCTGAGGTTCGTGACATCCGCTTCGAGCAGGCGCTCCTGCTGGAGGAGCTGACCACGATCGGCGCCTCGGGGTCGTTGTCCTCGCCGGGCGTTGTCGACTTCACCGTGGAGTCACATCAGGGCGCCGAAAAGGCGCGGCATGCTTCCGCCGTCCTCCACGTCGCGGAGGACGAGCAGCCACTTGCGCACGACATGTCCGCACTACTTGCGGCGCATCCGGGTTGTGACGACGGCGCAGAAGTGCGCAAGCGCATGGACGAGCGGGGCGTCCACTACGGTCCCGCGTTCGCCGGTCTCGGCGCCGTGCACACCGGCGGTGGGGCGACGGGCACCGTGCTGGCCGAGGTGGCGCTACCCCGCCAAATCCGCTCGCAGCAAGCGGCTTACGGCGTGCATCCCGCACTGCTGGATGCGTGTTTTCAGTCCGTGGAGGCTCATCCGGACGTTCAGGCCCTGGGCGAAGGCGCGCTCGGATTGGTATTGGGTATTCGCCTCCTGCGCGCCTACAGCGCTGCCCGCAACGTCCATTACTGCTACACACGGGTGACGAAAGCCGATACCTCCGGGGTCGAGGCCGACATCGACCTGCTCGACGAGCACGGGGCGGTCCTGGTCACCGTGCAGGGGCTGCGGGTGGGCACCAGCGCGTCGGGGAGCGGCAATGACGATCGGCTGCTGGCCGAGCGGCTGCTGACCATCGAATGGCGGCAACGAGAATTGCCCGAGCTGGACCACACCGACGCCGGAAGCTGGCTGCTGATCGGCACCAGCGCCACCGCCGACGTGGTGGCCAGCACATTGGCCGACGCGCTGAAGAACCATGGGGTGCAGTGCACCACCATGTCCTGGCCGCAGCAGGCCGACCACACCTCCAACTCCGACCAGCTTGCAAACCGTTTGCGTGCCGGTGAATTCACCGGTGTGGCGATCCTCACCGGACCGAAAAACGGCGACCCCGACGAGCGGAGTGCGCAGCTGGGCCGGGACTATGTGCAACATCTGGTGCGCATTGCCCGTGAGTTGGCGGATCTTCCGGGCGAACCGCCGCGCTTATATGTCGTGACCCGCAACGCCCAAACCGTGGTGTCCAACGACGTGCCCAACCTCGAGCAGGCCGGGCTGCGGGGCCTGGTGCGGGTGATCGGCATGGAGCACCCACACCTGGGCGCCAGCCAGATCGACGTCGACGAGACCACCGACGCCGACCAGCTGGCTCGCCAACTTCTCGGCGGGTTGGAGGAGGACGAGACCGCCTGGCGGAATGGCGCGTGGTACACCGCGCGGTTGTGCCCCGCCCCACTGCTCCCCGAGGAGCGGCAAACCGCCGTCGCAGACCGCGAGCGGGACGGGATACGCCTGCAGATCCGTACGCCGGGTGATCTGGAGTCACTCGAACTCGTTGCCAGCGACCGTATTCCACCCGGCCCAGGACAGATCGAGGTAGCGGTCAGCGCGTCCAGCATCAACTTTGCCGACGTGCTCGTTGCGTTCGGCCGTTACCCCGCCTTCGAGGGGCGGCTGCCGCAGCTGGGCACCGACTTCGCCGGCGTGGTGACCGCCGTCGGGCCGGACGTGACCGGCCACAAGGTGGGCGATCATGTTGGGGGACTGAGCGCCAATGGTTGTTGGGGTAACTTCCTCACCTGCGACGCGCGCCTGGCTGTCACGCTGCCGGTCGGCCTGACCGATCACCAGGCCGCGGCGGTGACCACCGCGCACGCCACCGCCTATTACGGCCTGCACGAGCTGGCCCGAATCAGTGCCGGTGATCGGGTGCTGATCCACTCCGCGACCGGTGGGGTCGGACAGGCGGCGATCGCCATCGCGCGGGCTGCGGACGCCGAGATCTTCGCCACAGCCGGCAGCGAGCAACGTCGACAATTATTGCGCGACATGGGAATTGAGCATGTTTACGATTCGCGGAGCGTAGAGTTCGCCGACCTGATACGCCGGGACACCGACGGGTATGGCGTGGATATCGTGCTCAACTCGGTCATCGGGCCCGCCCAGCGCGCGGGCGTCGAATTGCTCGCGTTCGGTGGGCGATTCGTCGAGATCGGCAAACGCGACATCTACGGCGATACCCGATTGGGGCTCTTCCCGTTCCGGCGCAACCTGACGTTCTACGCCCTCGACCTGGCGTTGATGTCGTTCAGTCATCCGGACCGGCTGCGTGACTTGCTGAACACGGTGTACCGGCTCACCGCGAACGGTGAGTTGCCGATGCCTGAAGCCAGGCACTACGCGCTTGCCGATGCCGCCACGGCGATTCGGGTGATGAGCGGCGCGCAACACACCGGCAAACTCGTGCTCGATATCCCGCATACCGGCCGCAGCCGCGTGATGGTGCCGCCGGCGCAGGTCGGGGTCTTCCGCAGCGACGGCGCCTACATTGTCACCGGTGGACTGGGCGGCCTGGGGCTGTTTTTGGCCGACAAGATGGCTTCGCCTGGTTCGGAGGGCGGCTGCGGGCGTATCGTGTTGTCCTCGCGTTCACAGCCAAATCCCGAGGCGCGGGCGATGATCGAACGCATCCGCGGGACGGGTGCCGATGTCGTCGTCGAGTGCGGCGACATAGCCGAGGCTGGGACGGCTCAGCGGTTGGTGGCCGCGGCAACCGCCACCGGGCTTCCGGTGCGCGGTGTGCTGCATCTGGCGGCGGTGATCGAGGATGCCACGCTGACCAACATCACGGATGATCTCATCGAACATGACTGGGCACCAAAGGTTTATGGGGCGTGGAATCTGCACACCGCCACCGCTTCGCAGCCGTTGGACTGGTTCTGCTCGTTCTCCTCGGCCGCCGCGCTGGTGGGGTCACCCGGACAGGGTGCCTACGCCGCGGCAAACAGCTGGCTGGACGCCTTCACCCGCTGGCGGCGGGCTCGGGGTCTGCCCGCCACCGCGATCGCATGGGGCGCGTGGGGGCAGATTGGACGTGGCACCGCCTTGGCCGAAGGCGCCGACGCCGCGATCGCTCCCGACGAAGGCGCTTATGCGTTCGATGCGCTGCTGCGCCACGACCGTGCCTGCACGGGCTATGCCCCGTTGACGAACACACCGTGGTTGGCCGCTTTCGCCGAGCGCAGTCCGTTCGCCGAAGCTTTCCGCTCCGACGGACAAGGTTCAACGGGCACAAGCAAACTGCGTGCCGAGCTCAATGAGCTGGCCCCGGACGAATGGCCTACCCGGCTGCGGCGCCTGATCTCTGACCAGGTCAGCCTGATCCTGCGTCGCAACGTCGATCCCGACCGTCCGCTTTCCGAGTACGGGCTCGACTCGCTGGGTGGTCTCGAACTGCTTACCCGCATCCAGACCGAAACGGGCGTACGGGTGACGCCCGCCGACATCGCAAAGATTGGCACGATCCGCGGCTTGGCCGAATTGCTGCGCGACAAGCTGGTTCCCGCGGACGCCGCCTCAAGCTGAGAGGGTTTGAAAAATGACATCTGACTACATGGTCAGCCGAAAGTCCACTCCCGAAAACCTCGACTTCTTCACCGAGAAGTCGCTCGTCGATGACCCATACGACTACTACGATGCGATCCGGCGGTGCCCGGTGTGGCGTGAGCCTGCGCACGGTGTGGTGATGGTGTCGGGGTATGACGAGGCCCTGGCGGTGCAACGCGACCCCGAACAGGCCTTCTCGGTCTGCAATATCGTCAGCGGCCCATGGTCGGGGATTCCGACCAAAACCGACAGCGACGACATTTCGGATCTGATTGAGCGGCACCGCCAGGGGGTGACGTTCGGCGACTACTTCCTGACGTTTGATCCTCCGAAGCACACGGCCCACCGCTCGCTGTTGAGCCGGTTGTTTACGCCGAAGCAGCTCAAGAACAACGAGGACTTCCTGTGGCGTCTTGCCGACGAGCAACTCAACCGGTTCCTCGCCCACGGCAAGTGCGAGATGGTCATTGACTACAATTTTCCATTCACGCTCGACGCGATTACCGACCTGCTCGACGTGCCCGAGGCCGACCGTGAGCGATTCCGCCGCGCTGCGTATGCCAGCCGGCTCGAGGGTGACCGCAGTGGTTTCGTCGGCGTGAAAGAGGAGTGGTTCGTCGAGTACATCGAGGAGCGGCGGCGCGAGCCGCGTGACGATGTCTTGACCGAGCTTGCGCTGGCAAAGTTTCCCGATGGGACGACACCTGACGCGCTTGATGTTGCCCGCGTTGCCACCTTCATGTTCGCCGCCGGCCACGGCACGACGATCGATCTGCTGAGTCTCTCGATGCTGACGCTGGCGGAGCGACCGGACTTGCAAGAGCAACTGCGCGAGGACAATTCAAAGATCAGCGCCTTCATCGAGGAGATGCTGCGCATCGAAAGCCCGATCAAAACGAATTTCCGCCTGGCGCGTCGCACCACCAGGATCGGCGACATCGATGTGCAAGCCGGCACCAGCGTGCTGGTGATGAACGGTGCGGCAAACCGCGACCCACGGCGGTTCGACGACCCCGACGAGTTCCGCCTGGGCCGCCCGAACATATTGCACCACATGGCATTCGGCCGTGGTATCCACACGTGTCCGGGCGCCCCGATTGCTCGCGCCGAAGTGCGGGTGAGCTTGGAACGCATCCTTAACCGAATGGCCGACATCCGGCTTTCAGAGGCCGAACACGGCCCGGCAGGCGCTCGTCGGCTGAAATGGGACCGCACCCCATTGTTCAGGCGCCTCAAGGAATTACACCTCGAGTTCACGCCGGTTCGGTGAACCGGTCCATCGCGACGATTAGTTGGAGATGTCAAAAATGAGGACGGTATCGTTGACTAGGTTCGCCGTCGGGATCTGCGGCTTGGCACTGTCGTTGACCGCTGGGGCCGGGCTCGCGTCGGCCGATCGGGATCTCAGCCCGTTCGTCAACACCACCTGCAATTACGGTCAGGTGATGTCGGCGCTGCAGGCGGCGGATCCCCAAGCGGCCGAACAATTCAACGCTTCGCCGGAGAGCGGCTCGTTTTTGCGGCAGTTCCTGGCCGCGCCGCCGAGTCAACGCCAGCAGATGGCCCAGATGCTGGCGAGCCAGCCGGGGGCTGACGAGCAGTTCGGACTTGTCCAGCGGGTCTTCGCCACCTGCAACAACTACTGAGCGGTTGGAGTTCTTCGTGGCTACCCTCGTCGAAAATTTTCCCGTCATCAGCACCCTGCGCGACGCAGTGTTTCTTTCGGCGACGGTCAGCGAGATCGAAAGGCTGACACCGAGAATGCGCCGCATCCGGTTCAGCGGCCCGCGCCTGCGGGGACTGACCTGGACGCCAGGTCAGCATGTCCGGCTGCAGGTCGAGAGTCTGCGTGACGCCGTGCTGCGGCTGCACCCATACCCCGTGCTGCGCACGTATTCGATCTACGACGCCGATCCCGCCCTCGGCGCACTCGACATCGTGATGGTCGACCACGACGGTGGCCGGCAGGGCGCGACACCCGCCAAGCGCTGGGCGCTGTCCACCTCGGTCGGAGACGGCGTCCATTTCACCCGGCCCCAGGGCAAGTTCGCCATCCGCCGGGACGCGCCCTACCACCTGTTCGCCGGCGAGGAAACCGCCTCGGTCGCGTTCGCCGCGATGCTTCGATCCCTGCCCCCAACCGCCGAGGTCTACGGAGCGATTGAGGCCGTGACCGACACCGATCACCTGCCCCTGGCCACACCCCTGACCCGGGTCGAGCGCGGTGGCGCACCGGCCGCGAACTCTGCCGTGCTCGCCGACGCCCTGCGCAGCCTGCCGCTGCCCGACTATCCCGGCGTCGCCTACCTCGCCGGCGAGGCCCGCACCATACAAACGCTGCGCAAAATATTGATCACCGAACGTGGCTGGGATCGAAGGCAGATACGCACGAAGCCCTTTTGGACCCCCGGCCGTAGCGGAATGGAGTGATGATGGTTGAGACGCCTATGTCAGACCTGCTGTGTGAACGCGCCAGCTTGCAGCCCGACGACACGGCATTCACCTTCGTCGATTACGAGCAGGACTGGAACGGCGTTGCTGAAAGCCTGACGTGGTCGCAGCTGCATCGGCGAACGCGCAACCTTGCGCGGCGGCTTCATGATTGCGGGTCGGCGGGTGACCGCGCCGTGATCATGGCCCCGCAGGGGCTGGATTACATTGTGGCGTTTCTCGGTGCATTGCAGGCGGGTCAGATCGCGGTTCCGCTTTCAGTGCCGTTAGGTGGCGTCAGCGATGAACGCGTCAGTTCGGTGCTGCGCGACGCGTCGCCAACCGTCATCCTCACAACGTCCCCGGCCGCGGAAACCGTTGCCGGGTATGTCCAGTCGCAATCCGGCGGATTAGTTCCATCCGTCGTAGAGGTTGACCTGCTGGACCTGGACGCCCGGACAGGATCCGGCCCGGGGCGCGAGAATCATTCAGAGCTGGCGTATTTGCAATACACGTCCGGATCCACCCGGCAGCCGGCCGGGGTCATGGTCTCTCAAGGCAATTTGCTGGCCAATTTCCGGCAGATCATGTCCGACTTCTGCGCGGAGCACGGCGGCGTCGCGCCGCCGGACACGACCATTGTGTCGTGGCTGCCGTTTTACCACGACATGGGTTTGATACTGGGAGTGTGCGCGCCGGTGCTGGGCGGAATCCGCACCGTGCTGACCAGTCCGGTGTCGTTTCTGCAGCGACCGGCCCGGTGGATGCAGTTGCTGGCCAAGGAAAGTCACGCGTTTTCGGCGGCGCCGAACTTCGCGTTCGAATTGGCGGCACGCAAGACGTCGGACGAGGACCTGGCCGGACTGGATCTAGGCGAGGTGCTGGTCATCCTCAACGGTAGTGAGCGCGTGCATCCTGCGACGCTGCGGCGTTTCATCGATCGGTTCGCGCGGTTCAATCTGCCCGACAACGCGGTACGGCCAAGCTATGGGCTCGCCGAGGCGACGGTGTACGCGTTGACTCGCACACCGGCACAGCCGCCCAAAATGGTGCACTTCGATCCCGAGAAGCTGGCCGCCGGCAGCGCGGACCGCTGCGAAAGCCCCACCGGTACACCACTGGTCAGCTACGGGGCGCCGCGGTCACCGATGATCCGCGTTGTCGACCCCGACACCAGGATCGAGTGTCCCCAGGGCACCGTGGGCGAGATCTGGATGCACGGTGGCAACGTCGCCTTGGGCTACTGGCGAAAGCCCCAGGAGACCGAACGCACGTTCGGCGATCGGCTGGTCGCTGCGTCGGACGGCACACCCGAAGCGCCGTGGCTGCGAACCGGCGACTCGGGGTTCATCTTCGAAGGCGAGCTGTTCATCATCGGCCGCATCAAGGATCTGCTGATCGTCTACGGGCGTAACCACTCGCCCGACGACATCGAAGCGACGGTCCAGGAGATCACCCGGGGCCGGTGCGCGGCGATAGCGGTCCCGCATGGGGGCATGGAAAAGCTTGTCGTGATCGCCGAAGTCAAAAACCAGCCCACGCCCCACGGAGAGGGGGCGAACAAGCTCGCCGTCGTCGAGCGCGAAGTGACCTCGGCAGTCTCCAACTCGCACGGCCTCGGCGTCGCGGATCTGGTTGTGGTGGCGCCGGGGTCGATACCGATCACCACGAGTGGCAAGGTGCGGCGTTCGGCCTGCGTCGAGCAGTACCGGCAAGGTCAGTTCGCCCGGTTGCGCGGTTAGGCGCTACCACCGGCGGGTCGCTGGGCGTTGCGCCTTTGACCAAGACGAAAGTCTAAATTGTCATTACCCACGGATTGATGCTCATCGCTGCTTCGAGACCGCCTGGTCGCGGCGCGTAGACGCTCTAGTGGGGTCCGCTCGCACTACCGAAAGACCTGCGATCCCCGCTGTTTTCTTGGCCTTTTAGCGGATGAGCTCAGTTCCGCTGGTCATTCTTCGACGTCCTTCTTTTTCGCTGCACCCCGAGACTTTCCCACCGGGCGCCAGCAGAATACGTTGCTGCCCTGACGATGCCAGAGATAGGTTTCCAGATCACCCAAGCTGGCATGCGACACAAATTTCCACATTGAAAAATCAGGTGGAGTCGATTTTCTGTGCATCGTCCCTCCCTTTCAGATGCTGGAGCCGACTCGACCAAAGCCGGCTGATCCCGGTCGCACACCCGTGGTTGGCGGCAACTTCGGAGCAGACAAACTCGCAAAAGTCGCGGCTGAAAGCGGGATAGCCAGTGCACAACACGGGGACCGGTTCCCCGACAGCAGAACGCCGCTGCAAGGAGCACGCCACGGCGCCCGCGGTGTAGTCCGGCGCGCGGCGGCTCCGCCAACCCAGCCGCCGCGCGCCGGTGGTTTAGCGGTCATGGTCGAATTCGACTTTGTTTCGACAACGTTCGGCGTTGCTTTGCAATCGGTCTATTAGCGCTGCTGGCGGTGGGATCGAGCTGTCGATTGTCATCCAGCGAGATCCCCGGCGACATGCGCAATTGCGTGTCATGCTGCGGAGCCTATGGCCGGCGCTGGTCTCGCCGGGCTAGGTGCGAGCCAAATAGAGTAGTGGCAGCGTCCAGTTAGCGTGTTGTTAACACAGAAAACACCCGCCGAGGCCGATCCAGCGCAGGGCATTCATTCCGGGCAAGAGTGGGTTCGGAACGAGCGTAGATAAAGACGCACACATTGCACCACGCAGAACTCGCAAGACCGGCGCTATACGCTGGGCACTTTCGCTAATGTCAATTTCAGCGGTGTGCAAGGGGCCATTCTCGGCTAATTCAGCAGCCTGCTGATTCAGCGCAGACCGGTGGCTCGACACCGCGATGCTGTCGGCGTCAACCGAGGTCACGCGCGCGGGCGATGCCCTCGAATGCCCGCACGGTAGGTTGGCGACCATGACATCGCTGCAGGACAAAGTCGTTTTCATCACCGGCGGTGCCCGGGGGATCGGGGCCGAGACCGCTCGGCGGCTGTCTGCCAGGGGCGCCAGGCTCGTCCTGACCGATCTCAACGAAACCGACCTGAAAACGCTGGCCGCCGAACTCGGCGAAGAACGGGTGTTGACGGCCGTCGCCGACGTGCGCGACCTGTCCGCGATGGAGTCCGCCGCCGCCCGCGCCGTCGAGCGATTCGGCGGCATCGACGTGGTGCTGGCCAACGCCGGCATCGCCAGCTACGGATCGGTGCTGCAGGTCGACCCCGACGCGTTCAAACGGGTGCTCGACATCAATGTGCTCGGCGTCTTTCACACCGTGCGCGCCACGTTGCCGGCGTTGATCGAGCGCCGCGGCTACGTGCTCATCGTGTCGTCGCTGGCCGCCTACACCGCCTGCCCCGGGCTGGCGCCGTACAACGCGTCCAAGGCCGGCGTCGAACTGCTGGCCAACGCGCTGCGGCTGGAGGTGGCCCACCTGGGCGTCACGGTCGGCTCGGCGCACATGTCCTGGATCAACACCGCCCTGGTCCGCGACACCCAGTCGGACCTGCCGGCGTTCAACCAGCTGCTGGCCAGCTTCCCGTGGCCATTGAGCAAGACGACGACCGTCGACAAGTGCGCGGCCGCCTTCGTCAAGGGGATCGAGCGGCGGCGCACCCGCGTCTACTGCCCACGCTGGGTGGCGCTGTTCCGTTGGGTCAAGCCGGTGCTGTCCAGTCCGGTCGGCGAAATGCCCCTGCACAAATCCACCGCCGAGCTGCTGCCCCAGCTGGACGCCCAAGTCGCCGCGCTGGGCCGCTCCACCAGCGCCTACAACCGCGACCTCGGCAGCTCCTAGCCGGTCGGGGCCGCGCGCTGCGACGCGACGGCCGCCACCCGCCGGCGCACCAGGAACCATCCGGCGCTCAGCGCCGGAATGACCACCACCACCGTCGCGATGGTCCAGGTGCCGGTGTCCTTATCGAACGCCATCATGACCAGGACGCCGGCCAAAAATGCCAGGGTGAGATACCCGGAATACGGGGCCCACGGCATCCGGAACTGCGGGCGTTCTACCTGCCCCGCCTTGGCCAGCCGGTAGAAGCGCAGCTGACACAGCACGATGGTGGCCCAGCTCGCGAGGATTCCCGGCGCCACGATGTTGAGCACGATCTCGAAGGCCTCGCCGGGGTTGACGGCGTTCAGGCCGATGCCGAGCAGGCAGATGGCGGCCGCCATCGCGATGCCGACGAAGGGCACCCCGTTCTTCGACATCCGGGTGGCGAACCGGGGACCGCTGCCGCTGGACGCCATCGAGTGCATGATGCGGCCGGTGGAATACAGCCCGGCGTTCAGGCTCGACAGGGCGGCGGTGAGCACCACGATGTTCATCAGGTCGCCGGCGCCGTGGAAGCCGATCTTGGAAAAGAAGGTGACGAAAGGACTTTCGGTGGCCTTGTAGGAGGTGTAGGGCAGCAGCAATGCCAGCAGCGCCACCGACCCGACGTAAAAGATCGCGATCCGCGCGATCACCGCGTTGATCGCGCGGGGCATGACCCGCTCCGGCTCGGCGGTCTCCCCGGCGGCCGTGCCCACCAATTCGATGGCGGCATAGGCGAATACGACACCCGAGGTGGTCAGCAGGACCGCCAGCACGCCGGAGGGAAACAGTCCGCCGTGATTGGTCCACAGGCTCAGTCCGGTGCTGTGGCCCTCGATCCGATACCGGCCCGCCAGGAAGACGATCCCGACCGCCAGGAAGGCCACCAGCGCGAGAACCTTGACCAGCGCCGCCCAGAATTCCAGCTCACCGAACCACTCCACCGAGATCAGGTTCATCGACAGCACCACGACGAGGGCCAGCAGGGCCAACACCCACTGGGGGATGGATTCGAAGGCCGTCCACCGCCGCAGGTAGGTGGCGATCGCGGTGGTGTCGACGATGGCCGTCATCGACCAGCCCAGGAAGTACATCCAGCCGATCGTGTAGGCGGCCTTCTCGCCGAAGAACTCTCGCGAATACGACACGAACGAGCCCGACGACGGCCGATGCAAGACCAACTCGCCCAGGGCTCGCAGGATGAGGAAGACGAAGACCCCGCACACGGCGTAGATCAGGAACATCCCGGGCCCCGCCTTGGCCAGCCGCCCGCCCGCCCCGAGGAACAGCCCGGAGCCGATCGCGCCGCCGATGCCGATCATCTGCACCTGGCGGGGCTTGAGTCCCATGCGGTAGCCGGCGTCTTCGCCGACTGCGCCAGCTGCGGGATCTGGGCCGGCTAGCGGAGCTGAACCGGCTACGGGATCGGGGTTGCCATCATCGGGCAACGCGGCCATAAAACGTCCAATCGGTAGGTCGCGACGCGATGCTTCCGTAGTTGATCGGCCGACGGCAAGTTCAACAGCGCTGTGAGCGTCAGCGCCCGAAGCCGGGGCGACGCCGGCGCAGGTAACGCTCGAACTCGGCGGCCAGCGCGTCGCCGTCGATCTTGCCCAGGGCGTCGTTCATGTCGACCTCGGCGTCGCCGCGTTGCTCGAGCGACAGCACGTACTCGGCGAGGTCCTCGTCCTCGGCCGTCATCTCGGTGACCGCCTGCTCCCATTCCTCGGCGTCCGTCGGCAGGTCGGCCAGCGGCACCTCGATGTCGAGGACGTCCTCGACGCGGCGCAGCAGGGCCACCGTGGCCTTCGGGTTCGGCGGCTGCGAGACGTAGTGCGGCACCGCCGCCCAGAACGTCACCGCGGGAATCCCGGCGGCCACGCAGGAGTCCTGGAACACCCCGGCGATGCCGGTCGGCCCCTCGTAGCGGCTTTCCTCGAGGCCGAAGCGTTTCGCCGACTCGGGGGAGTACGCCGCGCCCGACACCGGAACCGGCCGGGTGTGCGGGGTGTCGGCCAGCAGGGCGCCCAGGATCACCACCGTGTCGACGTTGAGCTTGTCGGCGATGGCCACCAGCTCCGCGCAGAAGGTCCGCCAGCGCATGTTGGGTTCCACCCCGTGCATCAGCACGACGTCGCGGTCGCTGCCCGGCGGGCGACAGTGCGAGATCCGCATCGCCGGCCACACCAGCTCGCGGGTCACCCCGTCCACCTGCCGGATCACCGGGCGATTCACCTGGTAGTCGTAGTAGGCCTCGTCGTCGATCTCCAAGATCGGGTCCGCTTCCCAGATGGCCTCGAGGTGTTCGAGCGCGTCGCTGGCCGCGTCGCCGGCGTCGTTCCAACCCTCGAACGCGGCCACGACGACGGTGTGGTGCAGTTCCGGCAGCGCGCGGCCATCCGACCCACGATCCGGGAATGTCACAGAATCAGCGTACGGCCTCTGTGCCGGTAAGGATGCGGCCTGCCGGGGACTGCCGGGCCATTTGCATAGAGCCACTATCCTTGTGGGGTGACTGCCGCTAACCGACACACTTGTCGACGGTGGTGGTCTTGTTCAGCGGCCAGGGCAGCCGCGCGAGCAGCTCGGCGAACGCGGGCAGGTCGGCCTTGGTGTCGCGGACCAGGGCGGTGTCGATCCAGGACATGTGTGCGGAGCCGACCGCAACCCCGCGATGTGCCAGCTCCAGCCGCAAGGCGTCGGCGAAGATCTCGATCCCGGCCTTGGACGCGTTGTACGCCGCCAGCCCCGGGGCCGCCGCGTACGCGGCCAGCGACGAGACAATCAGCACGTAACCGCGGCTGTCTATCACCGCTGGCAGCGTGGCGCGCACGGTGTGAAAGGTGCCGAGCACGTTGACGTCCAGCACCCGCTCGAACGCCGCCGGATCGACCTGCAGCACCGAGCCGTAACTGGCGATGCCGGCGTTGGCCACCACGACGTCGATGCCGCCGAAGCGTTCGACGGCCTGGGCGGTGGCGGCCTGCATGGCGGCCAGGTCGCGCACGTCGGCGACGACGGTGTGCGTGCGATCCTCGCCAAGTTCGGCCGCCAGGGCCGCCAGCTCGGCTTTGTCGAGATCGGTCAGCACCAGCTTGGCGCCCCTGTTGCGGAGCCGGCGGGCCACCTCGGCCCCGATCCCGCGGGCGCCACCGGTGACAAACACAACTTTGCCGTACAGCGACGTCATGACGGAGAACGTACCCTTTCGATTTGACGGCGTCGCAGGAGCAACGGCGGCCGGTATTTCGTTGCTAGAGTTCCACTCCCAGCAGCGCGTCCACCGCGGTCGCCACCAGCGCCGGCGCCGCGGCGTCGTGACCACCGTACTCCAGGGCGTCGGTGGACCAACCATCAAGGGCGGCAAGGGCTTTCGGCGTATCCAGGTCGTCGGCCAGATACCGGCGCAGTCGGGCGATGACGTCGGTGGCGTCCGGGCCGGCGGGCAGGGCGGTCGCGGTGCGCCAGCGCTGCAGCCGGGCGATCGCCTCGTCGAGCACCTGCTGGCTCCAGAACCGGTCGGCGCGGTAATGCCCGGCCAGCAGGCCCAGCCGAATCGCCGGTGGCTCAACGCCTTCCGCGCGCAACGCCGACACCAGGACCAGGTTGCCGCGGCTCTTGGACATCTTGTGGCCGTCCCAGCCGATCATCCCGGCGTGCACGTAATGCCGCGCGAATCTCCGCTCCCCCCGGACACATTCGGCGTGCGCGGCGGTGAACTCGTGGTGCGGGAAGATCAGGTCGCTGCCGCCGCCCTGGATGTCCAGGCCGCTGCCGATGCGACTGAGCGCGATCGCCGCGCATTCGACGTGCCAGCCGGGCCGGCCCGGACCGAACGGCGAGGGCCAACTGGGCTCGCCCGCTCGCGCGGCCCGCCACAACACGGCGTCAAGCTCGTCGGTCTTGCCCGGGCGCTGCGGGTCGCCGCCGCGCTCGGCGAACAGCCGCAGCATGGTCTCCCGGTCGTAGCCGGACTCGTAGCCGAACTGCGGGGTGGCGTCGGCCCGGTAGTACACGTCGGCATACTCGCCCTCGATGACGTAGGCGGCCCCCGACGCGAGCATCTTCTCGACGAGTTCAACCACCTCGGCGATGGCCTCCGTCGCCCCGACGTACTCGCGAGGCGGCAGGATCCGCAGCGCGGCCATATCCTCTCGGAACAGGGCGACCTCGCGCTCGGCGAGCTCACGCCAGTCGATGCCGTCGCGGTCGGCGCGCTCCAACAACGGATCGTCGACGTCGGTGACGTTCTGCACGTAGTGCACGTCGTGGCCCAAATCCAGCCACTGCCGTTGGACGAGGTCGAACGCCAGATAGGTGGCCGCATGGCCCAGGTGCGTGGCGTCGTACGGGGTGATGCCGCAGACGTACATGGTGGCCTTCGATCCCGCGGCCACCGGACGCACCTGCCGGTCGGAGGTGTCATACAGCCGTAGCTCGGGACCGCGCCCCGGCACCACCGGAACGTCTGCGGAAGGCCACGTCTGCATAACGTCGACTCTAAACGTGCTCGGGATCAGCGAAATTCCTGCCGGATGGCACCGAGCAGGATCGGCGCCAGCTCGGCCCGGCACATGACGAAGTCAGGCAGGTACGGGTCGAGCTGGTTGTAGCGCAGCGGCGAGCCGTCCAGCCGCGAGGCGTGCATGCCCGCGGCCATCACCACGCCGGCGGGGGCCGCCGAATCCCACTCCCACTGGCCCCCCGCATGCACGTAGGCGTCGACATCTCCGTCGATGAGCGCCATCGCCTTGGCGCCCGCCGAGCCGATCGCCACCGGCTGGATCGGCAGCGTCTGGCGCATGCGGTGCAGCACGGCCGGCGGTCGCGTGGCGCTGACGGCAATCCGGAACGTATGCGGTACGCCGACCCGCGCCGCGTCGTCGGTCACGGTGTCACTGCGGTAGACCGTGTTGCCGCGGGCGGGCAGCGACACCGCGGCGTCGGTGATCTCGCGCTGGCCGTCGGTGGCTTCGCCAGTGGGGCGCTTCCAGAGTGCGATGTGGACCGCCCAGTCGTCGCGGCCCGGCGTGGAAAACTCGCGGGTGCCGTCCAGCGGGTCGATGATCCACACCCGGTCGTGTTTCAGCCGGGAAAGGTCGTCATAGGCTTCCTCGCTGAGCACGCCGTCATCGGGCCGCTCGGCGCGCAGCCGCTTCAGGATCAGCGCGTTGGCCAGGCTGTCGCCCGCGTCGCCCAGCGCCCACGGGTGACCGAATCCGATCTCCTCACGCACCTTGAGCAGCAGCTCCCCCGCGTCCGCGGCGAGATCGGCGGCCAGGGCGGCGTCCGTCATATCATCCGGGCCGCTCGTCACCGGTTCAGTATCGCCGACGGCCAGGCCGCCGCTAAAACGCCGGCCAGGGAATCGGGCGATGCCGGTTGGGTCCGGGCATCACCGGATTGTCCAGCAGCGCGTGCGCACGCCGGCGCAGCGCGCCGATCTCGGCGCGGGTGATGTGTCCGGCCAGCTCGTCGCCTAGCGGCCCGGTCAGTGCCCGGGCCAGCCCAGCGACCGCCTCGCACGTCTCGTCGTCGATCGGCTTGCCGGCCCAGCCCCACAGGACGGTGCGCAGCTTGTTCTCCACGTGCAGGCACACGCCGTGGTCGACGCCGTACACCTGCCCATCGATGCCGAACAGGATGTGGCCACCCTTGCGGTCGGCGTTGTTGATCAGCACGTCGAACACCGCCATCCGCCGCAGCCGGCTGTCGTCGGCGTGCATCAGTATGACCTCGTCGCCGGCGTAATCGTAGGCGCGCAGCACCGGCAGGTAGCCCGGCTGCAGCTTGTCGGCGGGAAACAGGTCGACCAGGTCCGGGCCCGGCCTGGGATCGGAATCGGCCGCGTCACCGGGTTGCTGCACCCACAGCTGCAGCATGCCCAGTCCCGCCGGCCCGTCGCGAATCACCGTGTAGGGCACGATGTTCCAGCCCAGCTGCGTCGAAACCAGGTATGCGCCGAGTTCGCGGCCGGCCAGCGTCCCGTCCGGAAAATCCCACAGCGGCGCCTCACCGGAGACCGGCTTGTAGACGCAGTGCACGCTGGACTCGCCCTGCGTCGACTCGCACAAGAAGGTCGCGTTGCTGGCCGAGCGGATGCGTCCGAGTACCGTCAGCTCGCCGGTCCGTAGCACCTCGCGCTCGTCGGTCTCGCTATTCCTCGGGGTCATCGTCGGGCCCGAGCAGCGCGCTGCGCTTATAGCCGTTGGTGCGGGCGCAGATGTGGCCCTCGGGGTCCAACGGTTCGTCGCACAGCGGGCACGGCGGACGTCCGGCCGAGATGACCCGCGTGGAGCGAGTGGCGAACTGCCGCGCCGACTCCGGCGTCAAAAACACCCGCACCGCGTCGGGCCCCTCCTCGGTGTCGTCGAGCACCACCGAGGCGTCGAACTCGGCGTCAGTCACCGCCAGCAACTCGACCACCACGGTCTGAGCCTCCGAATCCCAGCCCAGTCCCATCGTGCCGACCCGGAACTCCGCGTCGACCGGTGTGATCAACGGGTTGAGGTCGTCGATCTCGGCGGGCTCGGGCGGAACCGGCGTGCCGAACCTGCGATTGACCTCGAGCAGCAGCGCACCGATGCGTTCGGCGAGGACCGCGACCTGTTGCTTTTCCAAAACCACCGACACCACCCGGGAGTCGCCCACCGCCTGGATGTAGAAGGTGCGGTTTCCGGGCTGCCCAACGGTCCCGGCCACGAAGCGGTCGGGTGTGCGAAAGACATGAATTGCGCGGGCCATGGCACCTCCAAAATACCGGCTGCTGCCGCCGCCGTGCGATTCGATTGCCCGCCTTGAGCGGAATTAATCAGTCGATCCGCCGACCACCGCGTCGCTGGACGGCGCCGCTTCGGCCGGCTCGGTTTTCGCCTCGCCGTTCGGCTCACCGTGAGCCTCACCGTCCTTGGACTCTTCCATGGGCGGGGGCCCGGCCCGCAATGCGGCGGCCAGCCGCGCGCCGGTGTGGTTGACGTGCAACACGAACGGCCGCAGCGGGGTGTAACGGATGACACTGACCGAGCCCGGGTCCGCGGTGACCCGTTGGAACCCGTCCAGGTGCATGCCGTAGGCGTCGGCGACGACCGCCTTGATGACGTCGCCGTGGGTGCAGGCCACCCAGAGCGCGTCGCCGCCGTGCTCCTCCGCCAGCCGTCGGTCGTGTTCACGCACGGCGGCGACGGCGCGCGCCTGCACCTGGGCCAGGCCCTCGCCGCCGGGGAACACCGCCGCGCTGGGGTGGGCCTGCACCACGCCCCACAACGGCTCCTTGGTCAGTTCGCCGATCTTGCGGCCCGTCCACTCCCCGTAGTCCACCTCGGCGAGCCGATCGTCGGTCAGCGGCTCCACGCACAGCGCTTCGGTGAGCGGCTCGACGGTGCGCCGACAGCGCAGCAGCGGCGAAGTGACCACGGCCCGGATCGGCAGGTCACCGACCCGATCGATCAGGCCGGCGGCCTGCTCGCGGCCCTTGTCGTCGAGGTCGACGCCCTCGGAACGCCCGGCCAGGACGCCGGCGGTGTTCGAGGTGGAGCGGCCATGCCGCAGCAGGATGACGGTCATGTCGCCGCGACCCTCGCTGGAACCGCAGTCACGACGACGACGGTACCCGGTTCGGATCGCCGCGAAGGGCTCTGATTAGCGCGAGACCGGGACGGCGTGGGCGACCGAGTCGCGCACCGCGGCGGTCAGGCTGCGTTCGTCGGTGAGGTCGATGTCGACCAGGCTGCGAACGCCGCGGGCGACCACGTCCTCGGCCTGCGGAACCGGGCCGGACAGCCGCGGCCGGTAAACTTCGACGACGAGTGAGCGATGCTCGATGTGGAACGAAAAGCTGCGTCCATCACCGGTTTGTCCGTACCCGCTGGCAAAGATTCCTGTCGTCAGGTCTTCGACAGCAAACTCTCGATCCGTGGTATGCCGGTCAGCGATGACGGTCATGACGCGACGATACCTCTCCAGCCCGACGGGATGCAGGCAACATGGCCATATTGGATGCGAAACCGTTCCTTAAAATTTGACTTTCGTTTCGACCACACAAGGGAGAATCGTTGCTGAGACGGCAGAGGTGCGACAAAACAAGACTTCAGTCGCGCTTGGCTATGTTGCTGCCTTTGCTGGCCGTGGTCGCCTGTTGTTCGTCTAATCCGCTCAATGGCGCCCCGCCGACGATCGAACCGGCGCGGCCCGCCCAGTCGCCGCCGGCGTCGCAGAACCCGGCCGGCACGGTGCGGCCGCTGGATGGCCACGCCGCCGCGGCAATCTTCGACGGCGCCACCCACCAGCTGGCCGTCCTGGTTCCCGGCGCCGACCCTGCGGCGCCCGCCAGCCTCGCCGAGTTCGGGGAACCCGGGGCCGCGCCGCGCCTGATCGCCCTGCCGGGCCCGGCGACCGCGCTGACCGGCGACGGGCGCGGCAGGGCCTACCTGGCCACCCGGGGCGGCTACTTTGCGGTCGACCTGGCCGCGGGCCACGCCACCGCGGTGCCCGTGGCCAACGCCCAGCAGACGGACTTCACCGCGATCGCCCAACGCGCCGACGGCAGGCTGGTGCTGGGCACCGCCGACGGCGCCGTCTACACCTTTGCCTCCTTAACGCCGGAAACGGTCACGAGCGCCACCATCGGGAGCCGCAACAAGATTTTCGCGCACGTGGATTACCTTGCCGCGCAAGGCAATACGATCGTGGTCCTGGACCGGGGGCAGACCTCGGTGACGACGATCGGCGCCACCGGCCGGGCCGAGCAGGCGCTGCGGGCCGGCGAGGGCGCGACCACCTTGGCCGTCGATCCGCTGGGCCGGGTGCTGGTCGCCGACACCCGCGGCGGCCAGCTGCTGGTCTATGGCGTCGACCCGCTGATCCTGCGTCAGGCCTACCCCGTCCGGCAGGCCCCCTACGGCCTGGCCGGGTCGCGCGGACTTGCGTGGGTGTCCCAGACCGCTTCCAACGTCGTCATTGGTTACGATCTGTCAACCGGAATCCCCGTCGAAAGGGTGCGATACCCGACCGTGCAGCAACCCAACTCGCTGGCATTTGACGAAGCGTCGGACACCTTGTACGTGGTGTCGGGGTCGGGTGCAGGCGTCCAGATCATCGAGCACGCGGCGGGTGCGCGTTGACCGCGCCGCGGTGGGGCCGGCTCCCGGCGGGCTGGGACACCGAGATGTCCGACGAATACGAGTGGATACCGTTGCGGCTGCCGCCGGAAGTCACCCGGCTCAGCGCGTCCACCCGGCTGTCCATCGAGGCCGAATATCGCGGGTGGGAGCTGACGCGGGTGCGGCTCTACAACGACGGTACTCGACGAGTCTTGTTGCGCCGCAAGAAGTCCCGCTCCGACATCCGACGGCCCGACCAGCCGGAGTTGTGATGTACCGGCTGCTACGCCGGCTGTTTTTCTTGATCCCACCCGAGCGCATCCACACGCTGGTTTTCGGCCTGCTGCGTGGCGTCACCGCGGCGGGCGCGGCGCGGCGGCTGCTGCACCGGGTACTCGCCCCGACCGATCCGGTGCTGGCCAGCACGGTGTTCGGGGTGCGGTTCCCCGGACCGCTCGGGCTGGCCGCCGGATTCGACAAGGACGGCATGGGCCTGCTGACGTGGGGCGCGCTGGGTTTCGGGTACGCCGAGGTGGGCACCGTCACCGCGCGGCCCCAGCCCGGCAACCCCATCCCCCGCCTGTTCCGGCTGCCCGCCGACCGTGCCCTGCTCAACCGGATGGGGTTCAACAACCGCGGCGCCGGTGAGCTCGCGATCCGGCTGGCCCGCCACCGGCCCGAGGTACCGATCGGGGTCAACATCGGCAAGACGAAGGCGACCCCGGCCGCCGACGCGGTCAGCGACTACCGGGCCAGCGCCCGGCTGGTCGGCCCGCTGGCGTCGTATCTGGTGGTCAACGTGAGCTCGCCGAACACGCCGGGACTGCGCGACCTGCAGGCGGTCGAGGCGCTGCGGCCCATCCTGTCCGGCGTGCTGGCCGAGACCTCGAAGCCGGTGCTGGTGAAGATCGCCCCGGATGTCTCGGACTCCGACATCGACGACATCGCCGACCTGGCCGTCGAGTTGGGGCTGGCCGGCATCGTCGCCACCAACACCACGGTGGCGCGCGGGGGCCTGGCCACGCCGGGGGTCGACCAGCTGGGAGCGGGAGGCATCTCGGGGCCGCCGGTGGCGCGCCGCGCGCTCGAGGTGCTGCGCCGGCTCTACAACCGAGTCGGGGACCGCCTGGTGCTGATCAGCGTCGGCGGCATCGAGACCGCCGACGACGCGTGGGAGCGGATCACCGCGGGCGCCTCGCTACTGCAGGGCTATACCGGCTTCATCTACGGCGGCGGCTTGTGGCCCAAGCACATTCACGACGGCATCGCCCGACGCCTGCGCGACGGCGGGTTCGCCTCGCTGGCCGATGCGGTGGGATCGGCGGCGCGGGAGCCGGGGCGGCCGCCCGGCTAGGCTAGCGAAGGCGAGTGGGCGCCGGACAGAACCCGGAGGGGTCGAAGGTGACGAAGCACACGACCTACGTCATCGCGTCCACGCCTCGTTCGGGTAGTTCGCTGCTGGCCGCCGGCCTCGTCGCGACCGGAGTCGCCGGGCGGCCCGAGGAGTACTTCACGCCCGACCACATCGGGGCGTACAAGAAAGATTTGAACCTGCCGACGGATTGCTCCTGGCCCGACTACCTCGCCAAGGCGATGGCCTTCGCGGCGACCGAGAACGGGGTCCTGGGCGTGAAAATCCATTGGCGGCATGTCGTCGCACTGGCGCGAGCCCTCGGCTTTCGCGGCGACCCGGGGGACGTTTTCGAAACGCTTTTCCCCGCAGCCTTTTTCGTCAATATCGTCCGTGCCGATCCTGTTGAAGCCGCCGAGGAGCTGGCTCAAGCCGCTGCCCAGGCTGCCCAGCAGCCCGGTCCCCG
>NZ_LZLL01000027.1:0-2022 GCF_001669335.1 Mycobacterium sp. 1245852.3
GCCTGCGCCGCAATGTAGGCCGGGTCACCGAGTTTGGCCTTGCGCTGCTCCAACTCCGCGACCTGACGCCGTAGCGCCGCCTCGGTGGCGGCCAGCTGATTCATCTCGGTGCGCTGGGCGAAGTAGGTGCGCACCGGTCCGGCGATGGTCAACGTCAGCACGCAGATCACCGCGGCAAGCACCGCCGCCCGGCGCGCGGTGAAACCCAGCCGTTGCTCGGAGCGCTGCTCCACCGATTCGGCGGCCTGGCGCACGATGGGCTCGACGACATGTTCTTGCTGCGTTCGCGCCGTGGCGCGGCCGGCCTGGTTCGCGGTGGGCGACGTCCGCGACGACGGCTTGGAGGACGGCTTGGCCGAGCGACGGCGCCGACCCGTATCCCCGGCCTTCCCCGGGCGCGAGGCCGGGGAGCGCCGTTTGGAGTCGGGCCGTTTCGCGTCAGCCATGTCAACCGTTGCGCGTCAAGCTATTTCGCCTCCACCGCATAACGAGGGAAGGCCAAGTCGCCGGCATAGCGGGCGGCGTCACCGAGCGCCTCCTCGATCCGCAGCAGCTGGTTGTACTTGGCGACGCGCTCGCTGCGGGCCGGTGCGCCGGTCTTGATCTGCCCACTGCCCACGGCCACGGCCAGGTCGGCGATGGTGGTGTCCTCGGTTTCGCCGCTGCGGTGGCTCATCATCGTGCGATAGCCGCTGTGGTGGGCGAGCGCGACGGCGTCCAGCGTCTCGGTCAGCGTGCCGATCTGATTCACCTTGACCAGCAAGGCGTTTGCCACGCCCTTGTCGATGCCCTCTTCCAGGCGTTCGGGATTGGTGACGAAGATGTCGTCACCGACCAACTGCACCCGGTCACCGATCGACGCGGTCAGGGTCGCCCAGCCGTCCCAATCGTCTTCCGACAGCGGGTCTTCGATGGACACCAACGGATACGAGCCGAGCAGCCCGGCGTAGAAGTCGGCCATCTGCGCGGCGGTGCGGGTGCTGCCCTCGAACTTGTAGCCGGTCCCCTCGGTGAAGAATTCGGTGGCCGCCGCGTCGAGCGCCAGCGCCACGTCGGCGCCGGGTTTGAACCCGACCGACTCGATAGCCCGGCTGATCAGGTCCAGGGCCGCGGTGGTGCCCGCCACGTCGGGGGCGAAACCGCCCTCGTCACCCAGGCCGGTGCTCAGGCCCTCCTTCTTGAGCACCGACTTCAGCGCGTGATACACCTCCGCGCCCCAGCGCAGCGCCTCGGCGAAGCTGGGCGCACCGATCGGCGCCACCATGAACTCCTGGATGTCGACGGCGGTGTCGGCGTGCGCGCCCCCGTTGAGGATGTTCATCATCGGCACCGGCAGGATGTGCGCGTTCGGGCCGCCGAGATAGCGGAACAGCGGCAGCTCGGCGGAATCGGCGGCGGCCTTGGCCACGGCCAGCGAGACGCCCAGGATCGCGTTGCCGCCCAGCCGCGACTTGTCGGGCGTACCGTCCAGATCCAGCAGCGCCTGGTCCACCAACCGCTGATCGTCGGCGTTCAGGCCGATCACCGCCGGGCCGATCTCGTCGAGCACGGCCTGCACCGCCTTCTGCACGCCCTTGCCGCCGTACCGCTCGCCGCCGTCGCGCAGCTCGACGGCCTCGTGTTCGCCCGTCGACGCGCCGGAGGGCACCGCGGCGCGGGCGAACGTTCCGTCGATCAGGGCAATCTCGACCTCGACTGTCGGGTTACCGCGGGAATCGAGGATCTCGCGGGCCCCGACCTGCTCGATAATCGGCACTGAGTTCTCCTTGCGTCGTAGCCGGTGCGTGCTTCGCCGGTCAGCGATACATCCTGCTACAACGGGTGACCTTTCGCGTAGGCGGTGGCCCAATCGCGGACCGCCCGGGCGTACACCCCGGAGTTGTTGTAGGCCCGCAGCGCGGTGATCCAGCCGCGCGGCGTGGCGAGATCCTTTCCGCGCCAACACAGGTAACCGGCCGCGGCGAGGGCCGCGTCGTCGATGTTGTCCGGGCTGACGCGCCCGTCGTTGTGAGCGTCGACACC
>NZ_LZLL01000028.1:0-2393 GCF_001669335.1 Mycobacterium sp. 1245852.3
GGCCCGCCGCGGCGCAAGTGCCGGATGAGGCCGGGCGCTAGGCTCGGGCGGTGGCTGCTGTGGACCTGACCGCCGATGTCCCGATGACCCCGCAGGACATGTGGGACCACGTCTCCGACCTGTCGGACCTGGGCGACTGGCTGACCATGCACGAGGGATGGCGCAGCGAGCTGCCCGACGAGATCGCCGAGGGCACCGAGATCGTCGGCGTGGCGCGGGCCAAGGGTTTCCGCAACCGGGTGACGTGGACGGTGACCACCTGGGACCCGCCGCACGAGGTGGCGTTGTCGGGGTCCGGCAAGGGCGGCGCCAAATACGCCGTCACCCTCACCGTGCGACCCACCGGCGAGGGCTCGACGCTGGGTCTGCGGCTGGAACTGGGCGGACGGGCGTTGTTCGGCCCGGTGGGCTCGGCGGCGGCGCGCGCCGTCAAGGGCGACATGCAGAAGTCGCTGAAGAACTTCGTCGAGTTATACGCCAACGACTGATCCGTGGCGTTCGCAAGCGCGCCGAAGCCGGGCGCGGCGGGTCGTCGCCAATAAACACAGACACACGCGGCGACACGCCCAACCAGTGTCGGTCCGCGGTCCTAGACTGGCGTCCCTATGAACCACTCGTCCTTCGTGCACCTGCATAACCACACCGAGTATTCGATGTTGGACGGTGCCGCGAAGATCGGGCCGATGCTCGCCGAGGTGGACCGGCTGCAGATGCCGGCGGTCGGGATGACCGACCACGGAAACATGTTCGGCGCCAGCGAGTTCTACAACGCGGCGACCAAGGCCGGGATCAAGCCCATCATCGGCGTCGAGGCCTACATCGCGCCGGCCTCGCGCTTCGACACCCGCCGGATCCTGTGGGGCGACCCGGGCCAGAAGTCCGACGACGTGTCCGGCAGCGGCTCCTACACGCACATGACGATGGTGGCCGAGAACGCCACCGGCCTGCGCAACCTGTTCAAACTGTCCTCGCTGGCGTCGTTCGAGGGCCAGCTCGGCAAGTGGTCGCGGATGGACGCCGAGATCATCGCCGAACACGCCGAGGGCATCATCGCCACCACCGGCTGCCCCTCGGGCGAGGTGCAGACCCGACTGCGGCTGGGCCACGAGCGCGAGGCGCTGGAATCGGCCGCCAAGTGGCGCGAGATCTTCGGCGCCGACAACTACTTCCTGGAGCTGATGGACCACGGCCTGTCCATCGAGACCCGGGTCCGCGAAGGGCTGCTCGAGATCGGCCGCAAGCTGGGCATCCCGCCGCTGGCCACCAACGACTGCCACTACGTCACCCGCGACGCCGCCCACAACCACGAGGCGCTGCTGTGCGTGCAGACCGGCAAGACGCTCTCGGACCCCAACCGGTTCAAGTTCGACGGCGACGGCTACTACCTGAAGTCGGCCGCCGAGATGCGCCAGATCTGGGACGACGAGGTGCCCGGCGCCTGCGACTCCACCCTGCTGATCGCCGAGCGGGTGCAGCCCTACGACGACGTGTGGGCGCCGCGCGACAGGATGCCGATCTTCCCGGTGCCCGAGGGACACGACCAGGCGAGCTGGTTGCACCACGAGGTGATGGCCGGGCTGGCGCGCCGGTTCCCGTCCGGCGTCGGCCAGGACTACATCGAGAGGGCCGAGTACGAGATCAAGGTCATCTGCGACAAGGGCTTCCCGTCCTACTTCCTGATCGTCGCCGACCTGATCAACTATGCACGCTCGGTGGACATCCGGGTGGGGCCGGGGCGTGGCTCGGCGGCGGGCTCGCTGGTGGCCTACGCGCTGGGCATCACCAACATCGACCCGATCCCGCACGGTCTGCTGTTCGAGCGTTTCCTCAACCCGGAGCGCCCGTCGGCACCCGACATCGATATCGACTTCGACGACCGTCGTCGCGGCGAGATGGTGCGCTACGCCGCCGAGAAGTGGGGTTCGGACCGCGTCGCGCAGGTCATCACCTTCGGCACCATCAAAACCAAAGCGGCCCTGAAGGATTCGGCCCGCATCCACTACGGCCAGCCCGGCTTCGCGATCGCCGACCGGATCACCAAGGCGCTGCCGCCGCCGATCATGGCCAAGGACATCCCGCTGTCGGGCATCACCGACCCCAACCACGAGCGCTACAAAGAAGCCGCGGAGGTCCGCGGTCTGATCGAGACCGACCCGGACGTGCGCACCATCTACCAGACCGCGCGCGGCCTGGAAGGCCTGATCCGCAACGCCGGCGTGCACGCGTGCGCGGTGATCATGAGCAGCGAGCCGCTGACCGAGGCCATCCCGCTGTGGAAGCGGCCCCAGGACGGGGCGATCATCACCGGCTGGGACTACCCGTCGTGTGAGGCCATCGGCCTGCTGAAGATGGACTTCCTGGGCCTGCGCAACCTGACGATCATCGGCGACGCG
>NZ_LZLL01000029.1:0-6256 GCF_001669335.1 Mycobacterium sp. 1245852.3
ACAGTAAAGCCGGTACCGCCGGTACCGCAACACGCGGGGTGACGGGCGCCGGTCCGTGCGGCCGCGACGGCCGCGCGTGAAAAGATCGGTGCATCATGAGCACCGCTACCGGATCCAGCCGAATTTTCTCCGGCGTGCAGCCCACCTCCGACTCGCTTCACCTGGGTAACGCGCTGGGCGCCGTCAGGCAGTGGGTCGCGCTGCAGGACGACTGGGGGGATGACTGGGACGCGTTCTTCTGCGTAGTCGACCTGCACGCCATCACCGTCGCCCAGGATCCCGAGGCGCTGCGTCGTCGCACCCTGATCACCGCCGCCCAATACCTGGCGCTGGGCATCGACCCGGCCCGCAGCACCGTGTTCGTGCAGAGCCACGTGCCGGCGCACACCCAGTTGGCCTGGGTGCTGGGGTGCTTCACCGGCTTCGGGCAGGCGTCGCGGATGACGCAGTTCAAGGACAAGTCGCTGCGCCAGGGCGCCGACTCCACCACGGTCGGGTTGTTCACCTACCCGGTGTTGCAGGCGGCCGACGTGCTGGCCTACGACACCGATCTGGTGCCGGTGGGCGAGGACCAGCGCCAGCACCTCGAGCTGGCGCGCGACATCGCCGAGCGCGTCAACAGCCGCTTCCCGGACACGTTCGTGGTGCCGGACATGCTCATTCCCAAGGCCACCGCAAAGATCTACGACCTGCAGGATCCGACGTCGAAGATGAGCAAGTCCGCGGCCACCGATGCCGGGTTGATCAACCTGCTCGACGATCCGGCGGTGTCGGCCAAGAAGATTCGCTCCGCGGTCACCGACAGCGAGCGCGAGATCCGTTTCGACACCGAGGCCAAGCCGGGTGTGTCCAACCTGTTGAGCATCCAGTCCGCGGTCACCGGCGTCGCGATCGACACGCTCGTGGACGGCTATGCCGGAAGGGGTTACGGCGATTTGAAGAAGGACACCGCGGAGGCGGTCGTCGAGTTCGTCGCGCCGATCAAGGCCCGCGTCGACGAACTGTCCGCCGATGTGGGCGAATTGGAGGCGGTGTTGGCCGCCGGGGCGGAAAAGGCCAACGATGTGGCCGGGAAAACGGTCCGGCGGGTTTACGATCGGCTTGGGTTTCTTCCACCAGGGAGCTAGATCCCCAAGGAGCTAGATCCGCTTCTCATTGGAGTCGTGCGATGAGCGAGCCGGCCAAGCCGGGCATTTTCGATCGACTGCGGACCCGCTACGGGTGGATCGACCATGTCATCCGCGCCTACCAGCGTTTCGACGAGCGCAACGGCGGGTTCTTCGCGGCCGGCCTCACCTATTACACGATCTTCGCGTTGTTTCCTTTGCTCATGGTCGGTTTCGCGGTCTTCGGGTTCGTGCTGGCCCGTCGGCCCCAGTTGTTGAGCACCATCGACGACCACATCCGTTCCCAGGTGAACGGCGCGCTGGGTAATCAGCTGCAGGAATTGATGAACTCGGCGATCGATGCCCGAACCTCGGTCGGTGTCATCGGTTTGGCCACCGCGGTGTGGGCGGGCCTGGGCTGGATTTCGCACCTGCGCCAGGCGCTGACGGAGATGTGGTGGGACACCCACATCGAGTCACCGGGCTTCGTGCGCAACAAGCTTTCCGACCTGCTGGCGATGGTGGGGACGTTCGCGGTGATCGTGGTCACCGTCGCGCTGACCACCGTCGGCCACACCGCGCCCATGGCCGCCTTGCTGAAATGGCTTGGCATACCCCGGTTTATAGTGTTCGACTGGCTGTTCTGGCTGATCTCGCTTTTGATCGCGACGCTGGTGTCGTGGCTGCTGTTCACCTGGATGATCGCCCGGCTGCCCCGCGAGAAGGTCAGCCTGACCGATTCGATGCGCGCCGGGCTGATCGCCGCGATCGGCTTCGAGGTGTTCAAACAGGTGGCGTCGATCTATCTGAGGACGGTGTTGCGCAGCCCCGCCGGCGCGGCGTTCGGGCCGGTGCTGGGGTTGATGGTGTTCGCCTACATCACCGCCTATCTCGTCCTGTTCTGCACCGCCTGGGCGGCGACGGCGTCCACGGATCCGCGCAGTCAGCCCGTCGCCCCTCCGGCACCGGCGATCATCGCCCCGCGGGTGCAGATGGACGAGGGCCTGGGCACCCGCCAGACGTTGACGGCGATGGCGCTGGGAGCCGTTGGCGCGCTGACGCTTTCCCGCATCGCGCGCTTCACCCGCCGCGCTCGCTAGCCGACCAGCTTCAGGCCCGCGACGCAGGCCACGATCCCGGCGATCAGCACCAGCTTGATCGGCGACGTCGATTCGTCACCGGCCAGCATCGCATAGCCCGCCGTGAGCGCGGCCCCAATGCCGACCCAGACCGCGTAACTGGTTCCGACCGGCAGCGTGCGCATGGCGATCGCCAGCCCGGTCATCGAAAGTGCCACGGCCGCAAGGAAAACCAGCGAAGGGACCGGCCGGGAGAAGCCGTCCGATTTGTTCAGGGCGGTCGCCCACACCGCCTCCAGGATCCCCGACGCAATCAGGACGAGCCAGGCCATCACGCACCTCCACGGCGCCGTCTTGTCGCTGGCCGGGTACGGGGCCCCTCGTCCGGTGTCAGGTGCTGACGGGCTCGATGCTAACAAACGTCGCGCGGGTGACCCTGCCAGGTGCCGCGCACCATGACGTCAGAGATGCCTAAACGTTCGTCCAGCACAACGAGATTGGCGTCATAATCCGTCCTGAGTTCACCGACCCGCCCCAGGCCTAGGGCCCGCGCCGGCGTCGCGGCCGTCGCCTGCACGGCCGGCGCCAGCCCCGCGTCGGCGTGCACGGTGCGGAAGAGTTGATCCATGGTGGCGGTGCTGCCGGCGATCGTCGACGTCCCATGCACCCGCGCCACGCCGGCGACCACGTCGATGGCCACCGCGCCGAGCCGAAACGCGCCGTCGGGGCGGCCGGCCGCGGCGATCGCGTCGGTGACCACGGCGACCCGGTCCGCTCCGGCGGCCGCGATCACCGCCCGTACCACGTCGGGGTGCAGGTGCACGCCGTCGGCGATCAGCTCGACGACCACGCGCGGGTCGCGCAGCAGTGCCAGGGCCGGGCCGGGCTCGCGATGGTGCAGTGGCGGCATCGCGTTGAACAGATGCGTGCCGACCGTGGCGCCCAGCGCGATGGCATGCCGGGTCTGCTCGTAGGTCGCGTCGGTATGGCCAAGCGCCACAACGACTCCCGCGTCAATGAACCGCCGGATCGCCGCGTCGGCCCCGGGCAGCTCGGGAGCCAGCGTCACCATCCGGATGGCGTCGCCGCCCGCGGCCAGCACCGCGTCGATCTCGGCCGGGTCCGGATCGCGCAGCTGGGTGCGGTCGTGGGCCCCGCAGTGTGCCCGGCTCAGCCACGGCCCCTCGAGGTGGATGCCCGCGACGGTCCGGCGCCCGGTGGCATCGGCCAGCGCTCGCACCCCGGCGAGCAGGTCGGTCGGTGACGCGGTCACCAGGCTGGCCAGCGTGGTGGTGGTGCCGTGCCGCAGGTGGAACGCGGCGGCGCCGGCGATGCCGTCGGCGTCGGTGTAGGAGGCGCCGCCGCCGCCGTGCACGTGCATGTCGATAAAGCCAGGGACCACAGTGCAATTCGGGAAATCTTGGTCGGCCGGCCGCGGCGGCGGCCCGGGCGCGCAGGCCGCGATCCGTTCACCGGCGGTTTGCAGCCAGCCCGGGCGACAGACCTCGCCGTCGAGCACCATGGTGCCCGCGGCGATCACGGGCACGGATTCTCCCAGCGGCCGCCGTTTTCCCAGAAGTGGCGGATGTCCTCGAGCTGGCGGCCCTTGGTCTCCGGCGCGTAGCGGTAGACGAAGACGAATGCGACCGCCGCAAGCGCGGCGAACAGCGCGAAAGTCCCTGCGCCGCCAAGCGAATGGAGCAGGGTCAGAAAGACGGCGGCGATGATGGCGTTAGCCACCAGGTTGGAGGTCAACATGGTGCTCGATCCGATCGAGCGTAGTCGCGACGGGAAGCTTTCGCTGGCGTACACCCAGCCCAGGGAGCCGAAGCCCATGGTGTAGCCGATGATGAACAACAGGATGCCGGCGAAGCCGGCGATGGCGCCGCCGAAGCCCTGGCCGAAGACGGCCATCAGCACGACGTCGGCGGCGATCATCATGGCGGTGCCCCACAACAGGATTGGCCGCCGGCCCACCCGGTCGACCAGCAGCAGCGCCGCGCCGACGGCGGCCAGCCCGGCGACCTGCAGCAGCGCCGGCAGCCCGAGCAGCGCGAAATTCCCGGTGAAACCCATGGCCTGAAAGATGCGGGGGCTGTAATAGATGATCGCGTTGATGCCGGTGATCTGGATCAGGAAGCCGAGCACCACCACGAAGGCGGTGGCCCGCAGGTACGGGGGGCGCAGCATCTCGGCGAACCCGCCCCCGGCGCCGGGGGCGGCCTCGCCGAGCGCGCGGCCGATCTCGGCCAGCTCCTCGTCGACGCGCGCCGTCGGTTCGACCCGCAGCAGCGCCTGGCGGGCGTCGTCCATCCGGCCCTTGAGCACGTACCACCGGGCGGTGTCGGGCATGCCAATGATCAACGGCAGCAACAGGATTGCGGGCACGCAGGCCAGGCCCAGCATCCACCGCCAGCCGTGGGTGCCGGCCAGCACGTAACCGGTCAGGTAGCCGACGATCAGGCCGGAAACGATCGCCAGCTGATAGGCCGTCAGCAGCGAGCCGCGCACCGCCGTCGGGGCCGATTCGGCCACGTACACCGGGACCACCACCACCGTCACACCGATGGTCATGCCCAGCAGCAGCCGCGCCGCCAACAGCATCGGCAGCGAGATCGAGAACGCGGCCAGCAGCGCGAAAACCGCGTAGGCGCACAGGATCAGGACCACCGATCGTTTGCGCCCGATGACGTTGGCCAGCACGCCGGCGCCCAGAGCCCCGACAATCTGGCCGATCACCACCATCGTGGTGAGCAGTTCCTGCTGGCGCGTGGACAAGCCGAAGTCCTCGGTGACGAACAACTGCGCCCCGGCGATGATGGACAGGTCGTAACCGTAGATGACGCCGACGCTGGCGGCGGTCAGCCCGACCAGCAGTCCGCGCCGCGATCCGCGTGCCACGGCGCTCAGCGGTGCTGCGGTCGGCGGTTCATCGAGCGGGCCATCATGATCAGCGCGAACACCACGACGGTGCCGATGACCGCCACGCCCACCCGGATCGGCATGGCGTCGGCCGACAGGATGATCCCGCCCGCCGCGGCGTTGCTGGCGAGCGGGTCGGCGGCGGTGTCACGCTTGGCCGGCGCCAGCGACGGATCGGGGGCGATCAGCGAGCCGACCTGGGTGCCCGGCGGCGTGGAGAAGCCGTAGTCCAGCAGGTGCGCGGCCTGTTCCCACGGCGCGATCGGTTGACGCGTGCCGTGCAGCAGCACCGCCACCAGGCGTCGTCCGTCGTGGTTGGCCGCGCCCACGAACGTCTGGCCCGCGTCGTCGGTGTAACCCGTCTTGCCGCCCAGGGCGCCGGGATACTTGTAGAGCAGCTGGTTGTCGTTCTCCAGCTCGTAGCCCGGGTGGTCGCCGTGGCCGGGGAAGTCGAACGTCCGTGTCGCGACGATGTCGGCGAACGTCGGGTTCTGCCAGGCGTAGCGGTAGAACAACCCGATGTCGTAGGCCGAGGTGCTCATGCCCGGCGCGTCCAGGCCCGACGGCGAGGCCACCCGGGTGTCCTGGCCGCCCAGCTTGGCCGACAGCACGTTGATCTTCTCCAGCGCCTGCTGCATGCCGCCCAGCTGCATGGCCAGCGCGTGCGCGGCGTCGTTGCCGGAGTGCATCAGCAGCCCGTGCAGCAGCTGGTTGACGGTGAACACCCCGCCCTCCTGGACGCCGACCTTGGTGCCCTCGGCCGCGGCGTCGTCGGCGGTCCCGGGAACCGCCTTATTGAGGTTGAGCGCGTTGATGGAGGCCATCGCGACCAGCACCTTGATGATGCTGGCCGGGCGGTGCCGCCCGTGTGGGTCCTTGGCCGCGATCACCGCGCCGCTGTCCAGGTCCGCGACCAGCCACGCGTCCGCGGAGACGTCGTTCGGCAGCGGCGGCGTGTTCGGCGCGGTGACGATGCCGCAGCTGCCCAGCGCGTCACCGCCGACGGGCTTGGCGGGCACCGCCAGCGGGATCGGCGGGTCGCCGGCGGTCGGGGCCTCGGAGGAATCCACCGCGGGCGGCGTGGTCACCTTGTACGGGCAGTTGGCCGGCGCGGCATTCGGCTCGGCGCCGGGTTCGGCGGTGGCGAGC
>NZ_LZLL01000030.1:0-26042 GCF_001669335.1 Mycobacterium sp. 1245852.3
ACATGTTGAGCGAGCGGATGATGGCCGCGGCGTTCACCGCCGAGGATGGGGCCGTCCCCGAAGACCGGGTGATCGACACCCTGCTGCACATCTGGCTGGCCAGCATCTACCAGCGCTGAGCGAGCGCCGTTGCCGCACGGCTCAGGCCCGCGTCGATCAGCCGGTCGGCGGCGCCGACGTAGGTGGCGGACGCCTGCTTGCCCACCAGGTCGGCGATCGCCCGCTGCTCCCCCAAAACGTCCGTCGCGGCCAGGTTTTCGGCCATCCGCTGCGTGTGTACGGTCAGCCCCGCGAGCAGTTCGCCGCTGTGGGATGCGGCGACGAGGGTGCGCCGGGCCAGGGTGCGCAGGGTGTCCCATTCGGCGTGCCATGCCCCGTCGGGCCGCTCGTCGCCGGTCAGCGCCGCCGCGGTGTGCAGCGTCGCGGCCAACGGGGGTGCGGCGATCGCGGCACGGCGAATCAGAATGGAGAGCACCGGGTTTCGCTTGTGCGGCATCGACGACGAGCCGCCGCGGCCGGACCCCGCCGGCTCGCCGAGTTCGGCGATCTCCGGGCGGGCCAGCGTGACGACGTCGGAGGCGATGCGGCCCCAGCAGTCGGTGCAGCCGACGAAGGCGTCCGCGGCCGCGGTGACGGGCGCGCGGGCGGTGTGCCACACGGGCCGCTCGGCCAGGCCCAGTGCGGTCGCCGTGGCGTGCACCAGTTGCAGCGCGACCCCGGCCGGGTCGGTGGTACCGGTGAGCAACGTCGCCAGCTCCGTCGTCGCCGCCAATGTGCCCGCGGCGCCGCCGATCTGGATCGGTGTGGTGAGCGCGGCCACCCGCTCGAACGCGTCGACGGTCGCGTTGAGCCAGGCGGTGGCCTTGGCGCCGAAGGTGGTGGGCGCGGCGTGCTGGGTGAGCGTGCGGGCCACCATGGGGGTGGCCCGGTGCCGGGTGACGAGTTCGGACAGCGTGGAAATATGCTGGGCCAGTTGGGTTGTCAGGTCGTCGACGGCGGCGCGCACGGCCAGCATCAGGCCGGTGTCCAGGACGTCCTGGCTGGTGAGTCCGCGGTGAATCCAGGGCGCGACGGCCGGTTCGGCCCGCTGTCGTAGCAGCTTCACCAGCGGAATGGCCGGGTTGCCACCGTCCTCGGCGCCGACCGCCAGGGCCTCGCAATCGTGGGGTGTCACCAGATCCGACAGGTCCGCCGCCGCGCAGCCGGCCGGAGCCAGGCCGGCGGCCACCAGGGCGCTCAGCCACGCGGATTCCGTCGCGACCATCGATCCCAGCAGGGCCGCGTCGGTCAGGTGCTCACCGGCGCGATGGTCACCGGGCCACAACAGGTTGCTCATCGCGCGCCTTCGGAGTACGCCAGGAACACGGTCTCGGCCGGGCCCTGCAGATGGATGTCGAATCGGTAAGCGGCGCCGTCGTTTTCGGCGACGCAGAACAATGTGGGGCGGCGTTCGGCGGCGACCGCCGCCAGCAGCGGATCGGTGTGCGGGTCGGCGCCGGGCAGGTAGGCGCGGGTGAACAGCCGGTTGAGCAGTCCCCGCGCGAACACGGTGAGCGCGAAGAACGGCGGCGCCCCGCTGGCCGCCGGGCCGGGGGTCAGCGTGGTGAAGGAGTAGGTTCCGTCGGGGTCGGTCGCGCAGCGGCCCCATCCGGTGAACAGGGCGTGCTCGCGGCGCAGCGAACCGGGCTGCCGCACAACGTTTCCCGCGGAGTCGGGTTGCCACAGCTCCACCAGGGCGTCCGGGACGGCGACGCCGGCCCCGTCGTACACGGTGCCGTGCAGCCGGATGGCCCCCGGGTGGCCGGCGTCGACCATCAGGTTGTCACCGGGATACGGCAGTCCCAGATCGAGGAAGGGGCCGACGGTTTGCCCTGGCGTGCAGGGGAATTCAGTCATGCTCGCCCTGCGCCGGGGTCCGAGCAGCGCCCGCCAGCACGATGTCCCACCGGTACCCGGTGGCGTATTCCGGCTCGGTGACGTCGTGGTCGTAGCGGGCGATCAGTCGTCGGCGTGCGGCGGGATCGAGGATCGACTGGAAGATCGGGTCCAGCTCGAACATCGGGTCGCCCGGAAAATACATCTGGGTGACCAGTCGCTGGGTGAAAGCCGTTCCGAAAACGGAGAAATGGATGTGCGCCGGGCGCCACGCGTTGTGGTGGTTGCGCCACGGGTACGGGCCGGGCTTGATGGTCAGGAACCGGTAGCTGCCGTCCGGCCCGGTCAGGCAGCGGCCCGCGCCGGTGAAGTTCGGGTCCAGGGGCGCCGGGTGCTGGTCGCGCTGATGGCGGTAGCGCCCGGCGGCGTTGGCCTGCCAGATCTCGACCAGCTGGCCCGCGACCGGCCGGCCGGCGGAGTCCAGGACGCGTCCGGTGACGACGACGCGCTCCCCTATCGGCTGGCCCGCCTGGCCGGCCGTCAGGTCGGCGTCGCGAGGGTCGACGTCCTGATCGCCGAAGCACGGTGCCCAGCGCTCGACGCCCTCGGGATCGACGACCACCAGGGGCTGCTTGGGATGGCGCAGCATGGTGCCGCGGTACGGCGGGTAGTCGAGCCGCGGCTGCCCGTGGTGCGGCCCAGCCGAGGCGGTGCCCCGGTATTGCGCTGCGATGCGGGCGATCTCCGCCGTGATGTCAGCCTGGCAAGCGACCCGCTCGGCGTCCATGTGCCGTGAGGCTACTCTCGGTGGCCCACCGAATCCCGCAAGCGGGCGATGTCGCCGACCAGACGTTTAGAGGGCGCGCACCAACGCCGCGCGGCCCTTGGTCCGCAGGCGGTGCAGGGCCGAGCCGCGATATTGCTCGATCTTGGCGGCCATCTTGTTGCCCAGCTCCTCGATCTGCGCGTCGGTGATCTGCACCTCCGGCGGAGCCGGGATCATGTCGCGTTCCTCTTCGTCGGCGTGCGCCTCCAGCACGGTCTTGAACGAGTTCCACTCGTCCTCATAGCCGGGTGCGCTCTGCGGCGTCTTGAGCAGCACCGAAAGCTGGTCCACCACCTGGCGGTGCTCGGCATGGGCGACTGCGATCAGCTTGCTGGCATCCTTGAGCGCCGGGTAGTACAGGTCGTCCTCGATGCGGAAGTGGATGTCGAGTTCGATCAGCAGGTCATCGAAAAGGGCATGGCGCTCTTCGGAATTCACCGGTGCGTCGCTGATCTTGCGGCCGAGGCCCTTGATCACGATGTGGTGTTCCTTCAAGACGTCGTAGGCGTTCAATTGACTCCTCCTTTGGCGATCCCTACCGCGCCGCCGGGAGCGGGCCGCCGCTCGCCGCGGACTTCGACAACTCCGTCGACCAACCGGGCCTCGTAACACGGCAGCGGCGCCGCGGCCGGACCGCGCACCACCTCGCCGGACTCGGCAGCGAACCATGAACCGTGCCAGGGGCAAACCAGCCGGCCGCGGTCCAACCAACCGTCGGCCATCGGCGCGGCCAGGTGCGGACAGAATTCGCCGTACGCCGCGACCTCACCGGGCTTGGTCTGGCAGACCACCAGGCCCACTCCGTCGACCTCGACGCGCACCGGCTTGCCGTTCAACGAACTCGCGGGCAGCACCGGCGTCCACGCGGAGGTGCGCAGCCGCGGACCGGACTGGTCGATGCCGATCCCGGACTCGAAGACCAGCGCGCCGCCCAGGTAGCCGCCGGCGACGGTGATGGCGTAGCCCAGGGCGGTGAGCGCGATGCCGCGACCGTGGCGGCCCTTGTGCCGGTCCCACCAGGACTGCAGGTACAGCGCGGTGGCGGCCACGTTCACCAGGCCGTGCACCGCGCCGACGCGGCGGTCCTCCTCGTGGGTGTGCTGCCAGTCGGTGACACCGGTGAGGGCCGAGCCCAGGCTGGCCAGGATGCCCACCCCCAGCGCGCGCGAGGCGAATCGGGAGGCGTCGACGACCTCGGATGCCGGCTGGCCGGGCAGGATGCTGAGCGCGTCGAGCGCCACCGTCGTCCCCAGGGCGCCGCTGGTCAGCGACGCCAGCGGCGGGTGCACCGGGTGCCCCAGCCAGACGCCGTTGAGTGCGTTGGTGACGGTGTTGCGGGCGCCGCCGAGCCCGTTGTAGGCGAAGCTGAGCAGATGTTCGAACCGATAGCTCGGTCGGTCGATCCACTCCTGGCGCCCGATAGCGGCCAGGACCCTGGATCCGACCTGCTGCAATCGACCCCCTCGTGGCCGACCAACCATGGCACCGGTTCCTTCCTCAGATCAGTAGAAAATAACGGTTAATCACCGCAAAACCGAATGATTACCCGCTGTTTACGCCGCGCTCACGGGCGCGGAGTGGCTGTCGTGAACCACCGTAGCCGCGGGCTTCGGCCGCGTAGTTGCGTGCAGCCTGTGAGTTGGCACTAAGCATTCTTGTAGAAACCTGATGGTGTGGCTGCCTGGTGATTGACCTGCGCCCTCGGCTGCGGGACTCTACTAAGCGGAGAACATTTCTGTAGAACAGAAAGAACTGGTAATGGCAGACCCGTGCCCCGACTTGGTCGAGGTGTTCGAGAACGTGCGCCGGGGGATGATCCCCGCGCACATCTACAACGACTCCGAGCTGTTCGCGCTGGAGAAGCAGCGGCTGTTCGCCCGGGCGTGGACGTTCGTGGGGCACGAGTCGGAGATCCCGCAGGACGGCGACTACATGGTGCGCCGCGTGCTCGACGACTCGTTCATCATCACCCGAGGTTCCGACGGCACGGTGCGGGCCCTGTTCAATATGTGCCTGCATCGCGGGATGCAGGTCTGTCGCGCGGAGATGGGAAACGCCTCCAACTTCCGCTGCCCCTACCACGGCTGGACCTACCGCAACGACGGCCGGCTCACCGGGTTGCCGTTTCACCGGGAGGCCTACGGCGGCGACGAGGGCTTCGCCAAGGGCCAAACCCTGTTGCCCGCACCGAAATTCGCCAGTTACAACGGCTTGCTGTTCATCAACATGGACCGAGGCGCCGAACCGCTCGAAGAGTTCCTCGGCGACTTCAGGTTCTATCTGGACTACTACACCAGGCAAAGCGCCGGGGGCGTCGAGGTGCGCGGGCCGCAACGCTGGCGGATCAAGGCCAACTGGAAGATCGGCGCGGAGAACTTCGCGGGCGACATGTACCACACCCCGCACACCCACGCGTCCATCGTCGACATCGGGTTGTTCCGGGAGCCTAAAGCGCAGAAGCGCAAGGACGGCGCCACCTATTGGGCCCACCGCGGCGGTGGCACCACCTACAAACTTCCACCGGGCGGCTTCGAGGAACGGATGCGCTACGTCGGCTATCCCGACGACATGATCGGCCGGATCAAGGGCGTCTGGACACCGCAACAGCAACGGGTGGTCGGCGAGGACGGCTTCATGATCTCGGCCGCCACCTGCTTTCCCAACCTCAGCTTCGTGCACAACTGGCCCAAGGTGCACGACCGGGAAGACCAGGTGCTGCCGTTCATCTCCATCCGGCTGTGGCAGCCGATCAGCGCGAACGAGACCGAGGTGTGCTCGTGGTTCGCGGTGGACTCCGCCGCTGCGCCGCAGTACAAACAAGACTCGTACAGGGCGTATCTGATGTGCTTCGGATCGACCGGCATGTTCGAACAAGACGACGTGGAGAACTGGGTGTCGCTGACCAGCACCGCGGGCGGCTCGATGGCGCGACGGCTGCTGCTGAACAGCAGGATGGGTCTGCTCGCCGACGACCGCCCGGTCATCGAGGCGTTGTCGCCCAACGCATTCCACGGGCCCGGCCGCGCGCAGGTCGGCTACAACGAACACAATCAGCGAGCGTTGCTGAACATGTGGGCCGACTATCTGCAGCGGGTCCCGGCATGAGAAAGCCATTGCCATTCAACGACATTCGTCATCTCCAGGCGCATCAGTTCCTGGTGGACGAGGCATACCTGCTCGACGCCCAGCGGTATGAGGCGTGGCTGGACACCCTGACCGACGACGTCCGCTACGTCATGCCGGTGCGCGTCACGACCGCGCGCGGCGCCGGGTTCGACACCTCACCCGGCATGGACCATTTCGACGAGGACAAATACTCGCTGAGCCAGCGGGTCGCGCGCATGGGCACCGAGCACGCGTGGGCCGAGGACCCACCGTCGCGGCTGCGCCATTTCATCACCAACGTGCGCACCTTTGAGCCCGACGACCCAGCAGACACAGCGCACCTGGTCGTCGAATCGGCCGAGCTGCTGTTCCGCAGCCGGGGCGACGTCAACGACGGCGCCCTGCTGTCCTGCGGGCGCGAGGACGTGTTGCGCTGGAGTGATGAATCCAAAAAAACACTGAAGCTGGCCCGGCGCAAGATCATCGCCGACGAGTCGGTGCTACGGATGCAGAACCTGGCGGTGTTCTTATGAACGACGAGCTGCAGCGGCTGCTCGATGGCGCGGTCGGCGAAGCGATCAGCGTCGCAAACGAATTCACCGAGGTCCTGGTGCGCCGGGTCGACACCCGTAACGGGTCACGGCTGTTGATCAGCGCACCCAGATCCGGCCAGTGGATCACCCTGGACGCGCTCGAAATCGAGGCACTGACCTGGCAGAACCCCCGTACCCTGGCTGCCATGGTCGGCAATTCCCAGGCGCCACTGCTGCCCGACGACGGCGAACCCCAGCCGTGACCGGCTGGCTGGAAGGCAAACGTGCCCTAATCGTGGGCGCAGGTTCGGGCATCGGACGGGCCGTGGTGGCGGCCTTCGGCGCCGAGGGTGCGAATGTTGCCGTGCTGGAACGTGATCCACACAAGTGCGACGCGCTGCGCCAGCAGTTGCCGCAGGTGCCGGTGATCGAGGGCGACGCCACCACCCGGGAGGCCAACGACCGGGCCGTCGCCGCCGCGGTGGATACCTTCGGCGGGCTGGACACCCTGGTTAACTGCGTCGGGGTGTTCGACTTCTACCGGGGCGTGGGCGACATCGAGGCCGACGCGCTTGCCGAGGCGTTCGACGAGATGTTTCGCACCAATGTGCTCAGCCATCTGCAGTCGGTCAAGGCGGCGATCCCGGCCCTGCGGGCCGCGCCGGGATCCTCGATCGTGCTGACCGAGTCCGCGTCGTCGTTCTATCCCGGGCGCGGCGGCGTGCTCTACGTGTCGTCGAAATTCGCTGTGCGCGGCCTGGTTTCGGCGCTGGCCCACGAACTGGCCCCGCAGGTCCGGGTCAACGGAGTGGCACCCGGCGGCACGCTCAACACAGACCTGCGTGGCCTGTCCAGCCTGGGACTCGACGCGACCCGACTGGACGACAGCCCGGACCGGGCGAGCGACATCGCCGCGCGCACTCCCCTGCGCGTCGCGCTCACCGGCGAGGACCACGCGTGGAGTTACGTGTTCCTGGCCTCCGAACGGTCCCGCGGGATCACCGGCGAAACCGTGCGACCCGACGGCGGATTCGGGCTGGGCGCACCGCGATGACGGACCTGGACCAGCACCGCGCCGTGGTGGCGCAGGGCTGCCGCGTCGCCGCGGCCCGCGGCCTGGTCGACGGCGTCCTCGGCCACCTGAGCCTGCGAATCGACGACGAGCACCTGCTGGTGCGCTGTCGAAGCGATGCCGACACCGGGGTGGCGTTCACCCGGCCAGGCGACATCCGGCTCGTCAGATTCGACGGAACCGCCGGCGCCCCAGGCGAACTCGACGGCTACCGCGTCCCCAACGAATTGCCGATCCACGTCGAGACGATGCTGGCCGATCCGGGGCACGTCGCCGTCGCGCACCTGCACCCACCCGACGTGGTCGCCGCCGACCTGGCCGGCATCACGATCCGGCCCATCTACGGCGCCTACGACATCCCCGGCGCCCGGCTGGCCCGCGGCGGCGTCCCCGTCTACGAACGCGCGGTGCTGATCCGAAATTCGCGCCTGGGCAAGGAGATGGTGGCGGCGATGCGCGGCCGTCCGGTGGTGATCTGCCGGGGACACGGAATCACCAGCGCCGCCGCCACGGTGGCGCAGGCGGTGCTGCAGGCCATCAGCCTCGACGCGCTGGCCCGGATGTCGTTGCGGGTGCGCGCGGCCGGGGGCACGCTGCGCGACATCGACAACGCGGACTGGGATGACCTGCCGGACTTGGGATCCGCGTTCACCGCCGAGGCGGCCTGGCGCCACGAAGTGGCACGCCTGGGCGATCAACAGCCGAGCTGATCGCCGATCTCCTTGGCGGCCGACACAAGTGCGGCGGCCACCACCGGATACCGGGCGGCGTCCAGCCGGTTTTGCGGCGCCGCGGCGTTGAGCGCGAGCCGCAGCCCCGGCGCGCGGCTCGGGATCGGCACGGCGACCGAGGCGACGCCTTCCTCGCTCTCCTCGGAGTTGGTGGCGTAACCGCGCTCGCGGATTCCGGCGAGCTCGGCTTCCAACTCGGTGCGGCTGCCGATCGAATGCGAGGTGATCCGCTGAAGCTGCTCGCCCGGCAACAACGCACGCAACTCGGGTGACGGCAACTGCGCCAGCATGACCTTGCCCGTCGACGTGCAATGGGCCGGCATGGCCCGGCCCAACCGCGACGCGACCCGCACCGCGGCCGGCCCCTCGACCGCGGCAACGAACCGCACGCTGGCCCCGTCCAGCATTCCGACGTGCACGGTCTCGCGCAGCTGTTCGGACAGGCTGCGCATGACGGGCGCGGCGGATCGGGCGATGTCGATGCGACCGAAGATCGCGAACGCCACCCCGGTCAACGACGGGCCGGGCAGGTACGCCTTGGACACCGGGTCTTGCCGGACGAACCCGCGATAGGCCAGCATCGCCAGCAACCGGTGCGCGGTCGACGACGCCACACCCAGATAGCGGGTCGCCTCGCTCAACCGGATCTGGGGCCGCTCGCCCAACAGCAGCAACAGCTTGAGCGCGTTGTCCACCGACTCGATCGGGTACTGCGGCGCAAGCGAATCGGCGTCCGGCGCCGCCGCGGCGTCCCCGGCGCCCGGCTCACGCTTGTGTGGCATGGGTCCACGGTAACCAGTTATGGGCGCTGATTCGGGTTATTCTCGGCTGCGTGAGCGGGGCTGTTCGCGCTGGATACCGCCGTTACGTCGCCATCGGCGACAGCCAGACCGAGGGCTTGTGGGACGGCGACGACACCGTCGGCCTGCTCGGGTTCGCCGACCGCCTCGCCGTCCGGGTCGATTCGCTCTATCCCGGCCTGCAATACGCCAACCTGGCGATCCGCGGTAAGCGGATCAACCACGTGCTCACCGAGCAGCTTCCACAGGCGCTGGCGATGCGCCCGGACCTGATCACCGTGTGCGCCGGAATGAACGACGTCATCCAGCCCGGGCGATCGTTTCGCCCCGCCCTGGCCGACCTCGAACACGTCTACGCCGCGCTGGCCGAATCGGGGGCGACGGTGGTGACGACGACCTTCCCGAACGTCGCCCAGTTCCTGCCCCTGGGGCGGCTGGTGGCCGGGCGGCTTGCCCGCATCAACGCGGCGATCACCGCGGCCGCCCACCGCTACGGGTTCGCGCTCGTCGACCTGTACAACGCGCCCTCGATGCGCGAGCTGGACACCTGGGCCATCGACCGGGTGCACGCCTCGACCAAGGGCCACATCCTGTTCGCCGATGCGGCCGCCGAGGCGCTCAATCTGCCTGACAGCAACCATGATTGGGCCCTCGGCCGCCGCAACCCCACCCAGCGTTCCTTTGCGGCCGGCACGTACGAACAATGGCGCTGGACGCAGGAGAGTTTCTTTCCGTGGATTTGGCGGCGGCTGCGCGGCCTCTCGTCGTACGACGGGCGCGAACCCAAGCGTCCGCGCCTGGCGGGGCTGGACACCCCGAGCGAGTTCGACCGCGCACCTCAAGGCACGGAACCGCGGTCGGTCAGGCATTCTTGACGCATGAATCTCGAGCCCCTGCTGCACTCGATTCCGCCGCTCGCGGTCTACCTGGTGGTCGGCGGCGTCGTCGGGATCGAGAGCCTGGGCATTCCGCTGCCGGGTGAGATCGTGCTGGTCACCGCGGCGCTGATGTCGTCGCACCACGACCTGGCCGTCAATCCGCTCGGGGTCGGCATCGCCGCGGTGATCGGCGCGGTGATCGGCGATTCGATCGGCTACGCGATCGGACGCCGCTTCGGCATGCCGCTTTTCGAGCGGCTCGGGCGGCGGTTTCCCAAACACTTCGGGCCCGGACACGTCGCGCTGGCCGAAAAGCTGTTCAACCGCTGGGGTGTTCGCGCCGTCTTCCTGGGCCGCTTCATCGCGCTGCTGCGGATCTTGGCCGGGCCGCTCGCGGGTGCGCTGAAGATGCACTACCCCCGATTCCTGGCGGCCAACGTCTCGGGCGCCATCTGTTGGGCGGGCGGCACCACCGCACTGGTGTACTTCGCCGGAATCGCCGCCGAACGCTGGCTGGAACGGTTCTCCTGGATCGGGCTGGTGATCGCCGTCGTGGCCGGGCTGACCGCCGCAATCCTGTTGCGGGAACGCACATCTCGGATGATCGCCGAGCTGGAGGCCGAGCATTACCGCAAGGCCGGCAGCACCGCGCCGGACAGCGTCTGACTAGACGGCCTCGCCGGTGTCCGCCACCAGCGGCGGCCGGTGTTCGTCGATCAACGCGCGGGCCATCTTGCGGGCGCGCAGCGCGGCGTCGAGATCCCCGACGGCGGCCAGGATGATGGCGCCCTTCATCAGGATGTGCCACGACGACGCGAAGTCCTCGACGTCGGTCAAACCCGCCGCCACGGCGCGGCGACGCACAATGTCGCGGACGTGCTCGATGTGGCCGATGCAGGCCTGCCCGATCGGATGTTCAGGCCCCAGCTCGAGCAGCACGTTGATGAACGAGCAGCCCTCGTACCGGTCGCGCAGCTGAAACCAGTCGTGCATGACGTCGAAGATCGCCAGCAACTGTTCCTCGGGGGTGCTGCCGCGCTGCCGCGACTGCTCCTCGATCAACCCGTGCGTCCAGAGCTCCTCGCGACGCTGCAGCACCGCCAGCACCAGGTCATTCTTGGTCGCGAAATGGCGGTACAGCGTCGCCCTGGCGACACCGGCCCGCCCGATCACCTCGTCGGTGCCCACCGCGCGGATACCACGCCTGCTGAACAGGTCATACGCCGCGGTCAGAACGCGTTCGCGGGGCGACGCGGCCGGGGTTCCGACATCGGGAGTTGTCATACCAGGCCTTACCGTACTCTTAGGCCCCTGCAGGTAGACAGACCGCCCTGTCTCGTTATAGAAATGAGATTCGCATCCGCGAACAGTCTGTCTTCAGACATTAGGACGGGCACCATCGAGGCGTCTGCGACGCCTGTCGATCAGGGGGTCCATCATGAATTCCGTCATTGTCGAGGCGATGCAGACCACTCATCTGACGCTGAGCACAAAACTTGTCTACGAACTCGGCGACCCCAACAGCACTCTGCGGGCCACCGCGGATCGCAGCGGCCCGTCGGTGGTGATCTACGCCGGCGGCGAGGTCGACGCCTGCAACGAGGGCACCTGGCGCCACCTGGTGCGCGAGGCGGCCAGCGGCGTCACCGCTCCCGGCCCGTTCGTGGTCGACGTCACCGGGCTCGACTTCATGGGTTGCTGCGCGTTCGAGGTTCTCGCCGACGAGGCGAAAAGCTGCCAGGACCGCGGCATCGACCTACGCCTGGTGAGCTGCGAGCCGCTCGTCGCCCGCATCGTCGACGCCTGCGGGCTGTCCGGCGTGCTGCCCATCTACCCCACCGTCGACTCCGCGCTGTCCGCGGCTGACCGCTGGTAGACACCGGGCCGTAACCGGCTCAATGGCCGACCATCCCACGATGGGTGCCGAGGAGGAATTCCTCCTCATCGACCCGAGAACCGGCGAGCCCGCCCCGCACAACGCCGCCGTGGCCGCAGAGGCCAAGAAGCGCGGGGTCGAACTGCAGCTCGAGCTCAGCAGTTGCCAGGTGGAAACCACGTCGAACGTGGCGGCCACCAGCGCCGAGCTCGGCGCGGAACTGAGCCGGCTGCGGCGCACCGCGGCGCAGGCCGCCGAGGCCGCCGGGGTTACGCTGCTGGCCTGTGGCCTGCCGCCTTCCACGCCGCACGAGTTCCCGGTCACCGACACCCCGCGCTACCGGCGGATCGGTGAAGAGTTCGGCATGGTCGCCCACGAGCAGGGAATCTGCGGATGCCACGTGCACGTGCAGGTGCCCGACCGTGCCGCGGCCATCCATGTCAGCAATTGGCTTCGGCCGTGGTTGCCGACTTTGCTTGCGCTGTCAGCTAATTCACGGGTGTACCGCAGCGCGGACAGCGGCCATGCGAGCTGGCGCAGCGTGCTGTGGCGGCGGTGGCCCGCCGCCGGGGCGCCGCCCTATTTCGCCTCGCCCGACGAGTATGACGACGCCGTGCGCATGCTGGTCGACAACGGGGTGATCCTGGACAAGGACATGATCTATTGGGACGTGCGCCCTTCCGCGGATTTCCCGACGGTGGAGGTCCGGGTGGCCGACGTGCCCGCCACCGTCGCCGAAACGGTGCTGCTCGCCACCCTGATCCGGGCGGCGGTGATGACCGCCCTCGACTCGCCCGACGACGCCCGGCGGCTGCCACCCGGCGCGCTGCGCGCGGCGTACTGGAAGGCCGCACACGACGGATTGTCCGGCCACACACTCGATTTGATCCACGGCCGCGGCGCGGTACCGGCGGCCGAGCAGCTGGGGGCGCTGGTGCGGCGGGTGCGCCCGGCCCTGGAATCGCTGGGCGAATACGACCGCGTTCGCGACGAACTCACCCGCGTGGTAGCCCACGGCAACGGGGCGATGCGTCAGCTGCGGACGTGGCGCAAGCGCGGCGAGGTGTCCGATGTCATCGCCGAAGCCGCCGCGGCGACGCTGAGCTGACACGAATCGCGCTGGCGTACGTGATTTCTCGTCAGGTCACCGCGAGCAGGCGATAGAGCCCGATCAGTCCCACGGCCACGATGATCGCCCGCAGCGCATTGCCCGACAACCGCCGCCCGTAGCGCGCGCCGAGCAGCCCGCCGACCAGTGAACCCGCCGCGATCAGCCCGGCGGCCGGCCAGCTGATCCGATCGAACGCCACCGCCGTATAGGCAATGGCGGCAACCACATTCACCATCAACGCCAATAAGTTCTTGGCCGCGTTGGTGCGCTGCACCGATTCCGGAAGCAGGGCGCCCATCAGGCCGACCAGCAGAATCCCTTGCGCCGCTGTGAAATAGCCGCCGTAGACGCCGACGGCGAACGTGCCGAACACGAGCGTCGCCATCCGGCGCGGGCTGACGTGGTCGGGCGAGCGACCCGCCTCCTCGGCGCGCCGGGCCGTCCACGCCTGGATCCGCGGCCCGACGACCACCAACACCAGCGCCAGCACCAGCAGCACCGGCACGATGTCGGCGAACACCTTCTCGGGCAGGTGCAGCAGCAGGTACGCGCCCAGCGCCGCGCCGGCCAACGATGCCGGGAGCTGCCACCGCAGCCGATCCCACTGGCCGCGCAGCTCGGCGCGATAGCCCCAGGTGCCCGACACGCTGCCGGCGACCAGACCCGTCGCGTTCGACATGGTGGCCGTCACCGGCGGATAGCCGAGCGCCACCAGGGTCGGGAAGGTAATCAGGGTGCCGGACCCGACCAGCGCGTTGATCGCCCCAGCTCCCAGCCCGGCCAGGCATATGAGGAACATCTGAAATGGCGGCACCGAAGAAAAACCTTAGCCTGCCGCCGATTTCGGCGCGAGGTGACTATCGTCACGGGCGCTCCCCCGGTCAGGCTGGCGGGGCTTCGGCGCCGCGTTCCACGCCGGTTCGCAGCTTGACCGAGGCCGAATACGCCAGGGTCCGAAAGTGCAGCACCGGATCGTCGGACGGCTCGATGCCGTCGGTCACCCGCATCGGATCGAACACCACGATGTCGCCGCCGTGCTCGCGCTCGGTGTCCAGACCGGTGATGGCCAGGGTGCCCACGGTGACGATCTGGGTGCTCTGCCAGGCCGCCGACGGGTCCACGGTCGAGTCGGTGGGACCGGCGATCTGCACCCGAAAGTCGAACCGCACCGGCCCGCCGTCCAGCCGCGTCTGCAGTTCGTCGGTGAGGAAGTCCCGATCCTTGTCGTGGGCGTCGGACCCCGACAAGTACTCCTCGGCCGCGGTCGGAACCAGGTGGTAGCGAACGAATCTGGCGCTGCCGTCGGCGGCGATCCAGCGGAAGGCGTGCAGGCCGTGGTATTCGGTGGTGGCGTAGCTGGCCGGGATCCGGTTCGCCTCACGCAGCAGGGGCAACGCGCCGAGCAGCCGCGGATGGGTGAGCAGGTGTTTGGCCATGCGCAGCGGCGTGGTGAGACCGGGCCGCATCGCCTTGAGCAGATCGATGAACCCGTCGGGCGTGCTGGAGACGAACAACCGGGCGGTCTGCGTCGAAACGTCGGTGGTGGAGCCGTCGGGCAGGGTCAACTTCACCGCCATCCCGCGCACCCCGGGTGCGCCGTCGCGCTGCTCGGGGTTGCCCGATCCGTTGGAGAAGCGGATCAGCGCCGGGACCGTAGAACCATCGAGATGCTGTGCGCGCGTGAGCATGAGCGCGTCGGGGGTCGCGGTGAACGTGCCGCGGTACAGGGTGCCCTTGGCGTGCAGCGCGCGGCATCCAGGCTGTGCTCCGCCGGCGCCCCGGATCGCCTCGATCGCCTGGTCAGGAGTAAGTGCACCGCTCATGGACGAATCTTAGTTGGATCAGTCGGGAAAGCCGAAGAGTTCGACCACACCGTGATCGCGACCGGCGGTGTAGCCGCCGTCGACGGCGAGCGCCTGGCCGCTGACGAAGGAGGCGTCGGGCGAGAGCAGGAAGGCGGCCATGGCGGCGATCTCCTCGGGCTGCCCCAGGCGCTGCAGGGCGTGCTCCTTGGTGATGGAGGCCAGCGGCCCCTCCATGCCGGGAATGCTGAAGACGCTGTGCGCCATGGGTGTTTCGATGAAGCCGGGGCAGATGACGTTGGCCCGGATGCCGCTCGGCCCGTAGTCGAGGGCGATGTTCTTGGTGAGCAGCACGACGCCGCCCTTGGCCGCGTTGTACGAGCTGCCCCCGGCGGTGCCCTCCAGGCCTTCGACGCTAGCGACCGTCACGATCGAGCCGCGTTCGCCGTCGGCCCGGGGCTGGTCGATCATCTTCGCCAGGGCCGCCTTGGCCACCAGGAAGGTGCCGGTGAGGTTGATCCCGATCACCCGATCCCATTCGGCGCGCTCGAGCAGGTGCACCGGGCCTCCCCCGGCGACCCCGGCGGCGTGGAAGAGGCCGTCGAGGCGGCCCGGCACGGCGGCCAGCACCGCGGCGATCGCGGCTTCGTCGGTCACGTCGGCGGAGACGAAGGTGAACCGCGCGCCCAGGTCGTCGGGCGGGGCGGCCACGTCGGCGCCGATCACGGTGCCGCCCTCGGCCAACAACCGTCGCGCGGTGGCCAACCCGATTCCGGACGCGGCGCCGGTCACGACGAAGGTGCGGGAACGGGCGCGGTCGGGGTTCACCATGTCGCATCCTTCACGGGTGGTGGGCGGTTCGGCCCCGTCATGGTGACACACGTTCGCGCCGTTGGCTTTACCAATGCAGGCGTTCGATAGGCCGGCTGTATCGAGCCATAGCAAACCCGTCTTGGACATAGCCGTGCCAGCTGGAGGACGATAGGCCGATGTCAATACCTCAGCAGCGGGCGCGGTCGCGCCGGACCGGATGGCGTTTCGGGGCGATCGGCGCGGCCGCCGTCACCGCGGTGGTCTTGCTCGGCTCCCCCGTCGACCGGGCCGCGCCAACCGCCGCGGTCGCGCTGTTGTCCGATGACGCCGTCGCCATCGCGCCGGGCGTCTCGGTCACCCCGGCCCCCGGCTGGACGGTCGGAAACCGCGGCCCGAACTGGGTGGCGCTGAACAACGCCGACACCACCGCGCAGCTGCGGATCACGGTCAAAGCCGCGGGCGGCGCGGACGCCGCCGGGCTGCTGCAGGCCGACATCGACCAGTTCACCGGCGGCGCATCGGCCATCCTGACCGACGTAAACCGCCTGACCGCGCCCGAGACCAAGCCCCTGCCCGGCCCCAACTTCCAGCAGGAAGCCTCCGTCGACTACACCGCGACCGTGGTGAACCCGCAGGGCGCGATCCCGGTGATCGGCACGTTCACCGAGCTGCTGAACGCCTCGAACGGCCGATCGGCGTTCATCGACTTCCGCCAGGACAGCAGCGCGACCAGCCAGGCCGCCGGCGAGGGCGGAATGATGATCAGCTCCCTGCAATGAGCCGCTAGCGACCCGCGCGGGCGAGGGTCGGCGTCGCACGCGTGCAACCGACCGCGTATTACAAACTGGTACGAATCGACCGCGGAGGGGTTCATGCCATCAGCCGAGACGGCGACCAGCACGGCGGAGACGCTCGCCGGCATCGTCGAACGACACGCACAGCACCGGCCCGACGCGGTCGCCATCCGGTACGGCGAACGCCAGTGGTCCTGGGCAGAGTGGAGCTCGCGGATCCGTCGCGCCGCCGGTGCGCTGCGCGCCGCCGGCCTCGTGCGGGGCCAGTGCGTGGCCTTCCTGGACAAGAACCACCCCGCCTGTCTCGAGGTCCTCATCGCCGGCGCCTCGATCGGCGTCGTGACCACGGTCGTCAACTGGCGAGTGGTCGGCGACGAACTCGTCCACGTCCTCACCGACAGCGGCGCCCGCGTGCTGCTCGTCGGCGCCGAGCTGCGTGCGGCGGCCGAGTCCGCCGCCGAGCGGGTCCCGGGTGTGGAACGCATCATCGAGGTCGGTGAAGAATACGAATCGTTGCTCGCCGCGGCGCCCCCGACGCAGGCCGACGCGAGCGTCGACGAAAACGAGACGGCGTTGGTGATTTACAGCTCCGGTACCACCGGACGCCCCAAGGGCGTGCTGCTCAGCCAGCGCGCGCTGGTCAATCACGCGTCCAACCTGGCTCCGGCGTTTCCCTTCGACGAGGGCGACGCCAACTTGGTGGCGATGCCGTTGTTCCACGTCGGCGGAATCGGCTATGCGCTATTCGGAATCCGTTCGGGTGCACCGACATTCATGACCCGCGAGCCCGACGCGGCAACGCTTATCGGCGCGGTGCGGGCCGGCGCCACGCACGCGTTCTTCGTCCCGCCGGTGATCGCCCGCTTCCTGGACGCGGGTGAGGCGGCGACCGCGGCCCTCGCCGGCCTGCGCTACATCGTCTACGGCGCCGCACCGATGCCGCTACCGCTGCTGCATCGCGCGCTGTCCACCTGGCCGGACACGAAATTCGTGCAGGTGTACGGGCAGACGGAACTGTGCGGGGCGGTCACCGCGCTGTCCGACGACGATCACCGCGACGCGGCGCGGCCCGAGCTGCAACTGGCGGCCGGAAAGGCGGTGCTGGGCTGCGAGATTCGCATCGCCGACCCCGAGACCGGTAACCCGTTGGCGACCGGCGAGTCCGGTGAGGTCTGGGTGCGCAGCAACCAGAACATGACGGGCTACCTCAACCGGCCGGACGCGACGGCCGAGACGATTACCGCCGACGATTGGGTGCGCACCGGCGACATCGGTCGGCTGGACGCCGACGGCTACGTCTACATCGAGGACCGCATCAAGGACATGATCATCACCGGCGGCGAGAACGTGTACGGCCCAGAGGTGGAAAGCGTGCTCATCGAGCATCCCGCCGTCGAGGACGCCGCGGTGATCGGGGTGCCCGACGACTTCTGGGGTGAATCGGTCAAGGCGATCGTGGTGGCCGACGGCGAGGTCGACGAGAAAGGCATCATCGAATTCTGCCGCGAGCATCTGGCCGGCTTCAAATGTCCGCGTACGATCGACTTTGTGCCCGAACTCCCCCGCAACGCGAGCGGGAAGATCCTGAAAACCGAGCTGCGGGAACCGTTTTGGCGCGATAGGGCGCGGGGCATATGAGCACTCGTCTGGATGCCGCGCGCCGCGACTGCGCGATCAGCGTGCTGGGCGGTCCCACGACCGTCGTCGACATCGCCGGCCGCAGGATCGTCATGGACCCCACGTTCGACCCGCCGGGCGTACACGCCTACCTGACCAAGCTCACCGGTCCCGCGGTGAGCGCCGAGGCCCTCGGGCCGGTGGATGTGGTGCTGGTCAGCCACGACCAGCATCCCGACAACTTCGACGACGAGGGCCGCCGCATGGCGCTGGCCGCGCCCCTGCTGCTCACCCATCCCGGCGCCGCGGGCCGGTTGGGTCCGCCGGCTGTCGGCGTGGCGCCCTGGCAGTCCCACGAACTCAACGGCGTATCCACGTCGCTTACCGTGCAAGCGGTTCCGGCGGTCCACGGTCCGGCCGACGGCCAGCGCGACGCCGGCGGCCACATCAACTGCGAGGTGACGGGTTTCGTGCTGTCCGGGCCGGGCCTGCCGACGGTGTACCTCAGCGGCGACAACGCCTCCATGACCGCGGTCAAAGACGTCGCCGATCGCGTCGGTCGGGTCGACATCGCCGTGCTGTTCGCCGGTGCGGCGAGCGTGCCCACCAAGGAGCGTGGGCGGCCGTTGACGCTGACCGCGGCGCGCGCGGCGGCCGCGGCCGAATTGCTTGGCGCCAAAGCGGTGATACCCGCCCACGTCGACGGCTGGGCCCATTTCACCGAGGGCGTCGACGAATTCGTCGCGGCGTTCGATCAGGCCGGCATCAGCGACGTGCTCAGGGTCGCCCCGCACGGCGAGTGGATCGACTTATAGGCGTCCCTGCACGCGCAGCTCTGGATGCACCCAGTCGGGCGAGCGGCGCTCCTTGAAGGAGCGGAAGCCTTCGATGGCCTCGGCGTCGGACAGGCTGGCGGTCATGCCGATGCGGTCATAGAGGCCCAGGTAACCGTCGATGCTGGACTTGATGACGCCGCGGGCACGCGGTGCGGTTCGACAGCACTGCGCCAGTAGCTCGTTCGCCGCGTCAAGCAGGCCCTCGTGCGGCACCACCCTGGTGACCAGGCCCCAGTCGAGGGCTTCGACCGCGGTCAGCACCCGACCGGTGAACATCAGGTCGCGGGTGCGCACCGGCCCGATGACGCGGGTGAGCATCTGGCTGTAATAGGTGTCGGCGTAGCCGCGGAACAACTCGGGCACCCGGAAGGTCGCCCGATCACTGACCACCGACAGGTCGCTGCACAACGCGATCTGGAACCCGCCGCCCTGGCACAGCCCGTTGACCGCGGAGACGATGGGCTTGGCCGAGGTGCGCACGGCGTCGAACGGCGTCACGTCCATGCCGAGCGCCGAACCGAAGGTGATCCAGTTGTCCTCGCCTCCCCCGCCGCCCATGTCGCCGCCGGGGGCGAAGACGTCGCCGGTTCCGGTGAGCACCAGCCCGGCCAGATCCGGGTCCTCGTTGAGACGTCCCACCGCATAACGGATTCCGAAGTACATGGCCGGGCTCAGCGCGTTGCGCGCTTCGGGCCGGTCGATGGTGCACACGGCGATCGGTCCGTGGCGCTCGAAGCGCAGGTACGGCGTGCCCAACCAGTCGCCGTCGGGCGGACGGGGGGTGTTCTGCGGTGTCTGCGCCACGGGACTCCTCTCGGGTCGGCTCCGCGGATGCGTCGCGCCGCTACTGTAGCTCTTACAGTATCCGGCCGACCCCCCGCCTACACGTAAGGCAGCGTCGCCGTCTCCGCCGTCGCGGACGCGTCGGCGATCACCGAGGAGAGCTTGGACTGCAGGGTCGACGTGGCGTCCCCCACCGGCTTGTCGCAGAACCTGCAGAGCGCCTTGAAGTTTGGTTGTTCGTCTTCGTCCGGCCAGAACCGTCGCGGCCCGACCTGAGCCCCGGGGTCGAACTGCACGGATTGATGCGGGGCGTCTTTGAGGATTCTGCCGACGGGATGGCGTTGCGGGCATTCGAGTTTCAGCATGCCGACGCCTTCTTGATCTCCGACCATGGTTCGCCGTCCTCTCTCGGGTGTGCGCTGTCAGTGCAGGATCCGCGCGAGCTTGCGCCATCGCCGATGCCGGTGTCGAAACATCACCCGGACGAAGGCGCGGGTGAGCAGCCCGTGCAGGCCGTCGTCGGTTTCGATCTCGTCGGTGTAACGGCAGCTGCGCTCGTCGATGGGTTCGAACGTCAGGCGGTGATTCCAGGTCCGGACGGGTCCGCCGTGCTCGTTGGTGTAGATCTCGGTCGGCTCGAGTCGCTTGATGGTGAGGTGATGCGTCCAGGCCGGGATCACGCCGAACCACCAGAACCGCGCCGATCCTTGGGTGCCCACCTCGATGCGCTCAGGGACATCGAGCCGGTACACCCGCAGCACCGGGCTCAACACGTGCCGCATCAGCTCGGGCTTGCGCGCCAGGGCGGACGCCGTCTCGACCGGGATCGGCAGCTCGGTGGTTAGGGTTACCTTACTCATGCAGTTCATGGTCGCTCAGCGAGCACGATCAGGCAATAGCGCGCGAGCCTACGTTGGGGCGTCGTCGCGAGGGCCAAAGAGTAGGAATATCCCTGATATCGGCGGGCCGTGCAGCGCAATAGCGTGGGGCAATGGTGATCGCCGGCGCGGGCTTGGAACGCTTCCTGGTCGAGTGGTACGGCCCTGACGCGCACGCGCATTCCATCAATGAGACGGCCGGACATCTCAACGACAGCGCGACATCCATGGCGGCGAGCGGCAGCCAGATCCGACTGCTGATGGCGTTGGCGGTTCCCGCGGATGAGTATGCCTTCGGCATCTTCGCCGCCGAATCGGCGGAAACCGTCGCGCGGGTCTGCGTCGACGCGGGCGCACCCGCGGAACGGATCAGCGCCGTCATCGGATGGTCGCTCGCCTTCGACTGAAGTTGTCGCCGAATTCGCTTGGCCCAGTGAGTATCTAGCCGATTCTTCTTGAGAATGTCTGTGCCTGAGGCGAATTCGACAGCCACCCGCAGTGGCTCAGTACAACGGGGTCCAGATGCCGTCGAACCAGTAACCCCAACCGCCGTACTGCCAGTTGAAGATCGGCAGGACCGTGTAGGTGTTGTAGGTGAACGGCGCGAAATAGCGCTGCCCATAGGACGCGTCAACCGGTGGCCCGGTCCACGGGCGGTTCCAACCGCCGGCCGGCGGTGGCCCGTTCCAGCCACCGGCAGGCGGCGGACCCTCCCAGTTGGGTGGGGGCTGGCCCGGAGCGGGGCCATCATTCCAGCCGTAGCCGTTCGGCCGCGGCGGAGGCGGCGCCCCCTGACCCGGAATCCAGAAGCCGCCGGGCAGGTCGACGGGGCCGCCGACTTGCGGAGCGCCGCGCAAGATCGGACCACGCGGCGGGTAGTACGGCTCGTGTGGCGGCTGATAGTTCGGCGCGTTGAGGATCGGGCGGTTGGGGGTCGGTTGCGGCGAGCCGCCCCACGGCGCCGAGGGTGACGGCGGCGTCGAACCGGCGCCCCCGTATCCGGGGCCGGCGCTGGGGCTGGGACCCGGGTTTTGGTTTGCAGGGGTGCAGTCCGGATGCCAGGCGGGGCACGAGAACGGTATCGAGGTCGTGGGCGCCGGAGTGCTCCACTGCGACGGTGTCGGTCCCGAAGTGCTCCACGGCGCAGACGTGGTCGGCGGCGGAGTGGTGCTCCACGGCGCAGACGTGGTCGGCGGCGGAGTGGTGCTCCACGGCTTCGAGGTGGTCGGCGGCGGAGTGGTACTCCACGGCTTCGAGGTGGTCGGCGGCGGAGTGGTACTCCACGGCTTCGAAGTGGTCGGGGGCGGGGTGCTGTTTCGCGGCGGCGTGGTCGTCGGCGTTGCGCCGCCGGCCCCGGGAACGTGTGACCCGGGAGCAGGCACGGTCCCCGTGCCCCCATAGCCGGGGCCGGGGTTGGGGACACCGGAGCAACCCTTTTGCCCGTTGGGGCACGGCGGCGGGTCCAACGGCGGGGCGGAGCCGGCGAGTCCCGCGTTGACCCCCGCGACGGACAAGCCCAGGCCCGCAGCGACTCCGGCTGCTGCGGCGAGACGTTTGATGGACATTGGTTGCGTTCCCTTCTAAGGGCAGGTCACGTCCAACTCGAAGGGCTTGGTTACCGGCTTCGGTTGGTGCGGGTCGCTGGTGTCGGCACCGGTCGCGGTGCCCTTGATCTGGTAGGACTTGCCGCTTGCCGCGGCCCCGGCGGATCCGCCCTGACCCGGTGCGGCGTCGGAATAGCCGAGCGTGATGCCGTCGACGATGCCGAGCCCGACCGCGTGAACGATGGGCGGGTTGTCGGTGCTGATTACCGCGCCCAGACCGTTGGCCGCGTCGCCGATGCCGATGGTGATCCTGTTCCCGGACGGGTTGCAGGTGACCGCTCCGCTCACGTTCTGGCTCTTGCCGTCGACGATGACCTGCGGTCCGGCGGGCGCCGGCGGGTTTGATGCGCCCGTGTTTGACTTACCGGAACAGCCAGCACAACTCGCGATGACGACGGCCATGCCGGCTGCGCCGACGACGATCCCATGCTTCACCGCTGCTCTCCTTCGTGTCGTTGTCGTCGCCGTCCGCGTATTACTGCGCGGGGCCGGGGATCTGGTACGCGCACCTACCGGTCGTGTGTTCGGTGAGCGGGACGGGCTGGCCGTCCACCTGAATCGCACAGTCGTGCGGGCCGCCGGTTTTATCGGTGTAGTTCAACGCCAGGTACGGGTTACCGGTGACCTGCACGGTCTGCGACCAGGGCACCGAAACCCAGGTGGTGGTGCTCGCCGGATACACCGGTGTTCCGGGGTCGGGGATGACGGAGAAGACGTCACCACCGCCGAGGATCCGGTACACCACGGTGTGTTGGCCCGGGTGGGCCTGGGCCCTCGGCAACATCGCCTGCGGTGCGCTGCTGGCGGCGATGGCGACGGCCGCGAGCACAGCGGCCATGGTGTGCAAGCGCGGAGTCGTTGGCATGGCGTTCCTTTCGATATGCGCGACACACGGTCTCGCCCGTATGTCTCTTGTTCGTCGATGAGGCAACCGCCGCCCGCGCGGTGGGTCCAGCAAACGCCCGCAGCGCCCGCCGTATCAATTAGGGATTTCCCTACACTTTCCGGCGGCCGGGCGCCGTGTCAGGAATCGACTTCCAGTTGGTCGAGGCGGCGGCCGAGTTCGGCGCGCGACCGGATGCCGAGCTTGCGGTAGATCCGTGAGAGGTGGACCTCGACGGTCTTGGGGCTGATGAACAGCCCCGAGGCGATGTCGTGATTGGTCTTGCCCGCCGCCGCCAGATCGGCGATCCGGCGCTCGGCCGGCGTCAGCACCTGGGCGTCGGCTCGGCCGAAAGTGATGCGCTCCAACGAGCTTCGCGCGCGCCGCACCCACAGCGGCGTGCCCAGCTCCACGAACGTATCCACCGCCGCCCGCATCGCCGCGGCGGCATTCTCCCGGCTGCGCTGCCTGCGCAGGATCTCGCCGAGTAGCAACTGCGTGCGGGCGCGCTCAAATGGCATGGGCAACCGCTCGTGTTCGGCCATCGCCCGTTGCGCGGCCGCCAGCGCCGCACCGAGGTCTCGGCCCCCGGCCAGCAGCATTGCCCGGCAACGCGCACCCGACGCCAGCATCCACGGCCTGCCCAATCGATGTCCGTTGGCCTCCAAGACGTCGATGAGGGGCCGCGCCTCATCGAGCCGTCCGAGCTGAATCAGGGCTTCGGCGGCATCGGGCAGAAAAGGGGTGACGAAAATTTCTGTGGCGCGCGGGCTTCGCTCGAACTCACTCAGCAGCGGTGAAAGTGCCTGCAGCGCGGCTTCGTAGTCGCCCAGCGAAACCTCGAGGAAGCCGAGCGTGCTGGTGGGCCAGACGGTGACCAGCGCGGGCGAGTCGCAGCGCTCGGCGGCGGCCAAGGCGGCGGTGGCATCGCGGCGCGCGACCGCCTCGTCGCCGGCGTAGGCGGCCACCAGTGCCTGGATCATCAGCGCCACGGCCAGCGGCAGGTCCGCGTCGAGCTGGCGCGCGCGTTGTAGTGCGTCCTCCCCGATGAGCGAGGCCTCCGCGAAATCACCGCGCCACATCTCATTGAGCGCGCTGTGGAAAGCGCCGACCATCATTTCGCTTTCGGCGCCGCGGTCGATATAGCGTTGCCGAATTGCTCTGAGTTCCCGGCGCCCGTCGTCGAGTCTGCCTGTGCCGATGAGCAATTCGGCGCGATGTAGCGTCGGCCAGATCGTGGCCGAGGACGGATCGTCGCCGTCATCCAGGGTCAATGCGGTCCGTAATTCCTCTTCGTCGAAACCCTCGCCGACCAGGAATCGCACCAGCACGCGCATGCTCAACGCCTGGCTCAGCAGCTGACGGTCGTCCAGCCGGGACGCCGTGACGACCGCCTCGTCAACCGCGTCGATGGCGGCGTCGAACTCGTGAATGTTGAGGCGTGCGAACGATAATGTCGTGAGTATGTGGCTTAGCAGCCTGTCGTCTCCGGCGGCCGCATCCGCGGCCCGTTGCAGCTTTCGGGCGCCGTCCCGTGAACTGCCGTCGAGCAACGCCCACATCCCTAGCAGGCTGAGCGCCTCGGCCTGTACATTCGCCGGCGCGGGCGTCCCGATGACTTCCTCGAGGATGCTCCGCGCGCGTGCGGCGTCGCCGGCGCTGAAATGGAATGCGGCGCAGCGAATCTGGCGTTCGGGACTGACGGCGCCGAGCTCGTTGGCCAACTCGATGAATTCCGCGGCGGCCGCCGGCGCCCCGCGCCTGTTGGCCAACTCGGCTGCGGCATCGAGGGCCGTCAGCGTCTCCGCATCACCGTGGGTGGCGGCCAGCGCCAGGTGGCGAGCCCGCAATTCCGGGTGGTCGACCACGGTCGCCAACCGCCTGTGCATGATGCGCCGCTGTGTGGGTGTGGCCATCGTATAGACCGCGGCGGTGAGCAGCGGGTGGGTGAACCGCACACGGTTGCGATCGATGGTCACGATGCCGCGCCGCTCGGCGTCCAACAGTCGGTCCACGCACTCCTGGACGTCCCGGGCGGTCGCCTGCGAGACGGCTTCCATGGTCGGCCTGGCCAGGCATGCGGCGGCGAGGAGGATGTCGCGAAGATCCTCATCCAGCACGCCGATTTTGGAGGCCATCAGCCCGGTCAAGGTGGTGGGCAGCGTCATCTCGATGCCCGTTTCGCCCTCGGGGATGGTGCGCGCTAACTCGATGGCGTAGAACGGGTTACCGCCGGACGCCTCGTGGATGCGCAGCATGGCGTGCCGGGAAAACGAGCGGCCCAACCGTGCGGTGATGACCTGGTGCAGCGCGCCGATGGCCAAGGGGTTGAGTGTCATTCGCCTTGTGGCGTCCGGCTTTTCGAGCTGCAGCCATGACACATCGTCACCGTCACCGGTGCGCACGGTCGCCAGCAGGCCGACCGGACCGGAAAACCGTCGTGCCGCGAATGCCACCACGCGAGCGCTCGAGGCGTCCAGCCACTGGAGGTCGTCGATGGCCACCAGCACCGGAGTGTTTTCGGCCAGGATGTCGACGACCGAGAGGAACGCCGCCGCGACCGCACGCTGATCGGTCGTCAGGCCGTCGTCGCTGACCTGCAACAGGATCCGGTCGATCGCGAGGCGCTGGGGTCCGGGTAGCGCGTCAAGCACCGCACGATCGACCGTCGACAACAGGTCGGCCAGCGAGATGTAGGCCGTCACCGATTCCGTGATCGCCGCGCGCGCGGTGAGAACACGCATCCCTTGCGCGCGGGCCTGCTCCAGCGCGGCCAGCCACAACGTGGTCTTGCCGATGCCGGCCTCACCCTCCACCAGCAGGCACACGGGTTCGGCTCGGCAGGTATCGAGGAATTGGGAGACGGCCTCGGCCTCCGCGGCCCGCGTCCCCGTTGGCACCAACCCCACCATGAGCGTCGGTGTCAGGAGCCGTTGACGAACGAAGAGATTCCGGCCAGGCACCCGGCGCGACGAGCAAACTCGCTAACTTGCCGGACGTGCACCTGGATGCGCATTGCAGCCCGGTTCACGACCCGGCGCACGTTCGCATACAGCGAACTTATCGGGGCTGGACGGCGCCTGCAATACGAAGCGGCGGCAGGGCCGGTCGGATTGGGGCCGGTCAGCCGCGTCGAGCCGTCACACTGGCGGCCGGTATTGTCGGGGCCGGCGCGTGCTAGTCTTCGACGTCGTTCGCCGTCTCGGCGCCGGTCCCGTGGCTCAG
>NZ_LZLL01000031.1:0-2496 GCF_001669335.1 Mycobacterium sp. 1245852.3
CGCCGCTCGGCGGTCCGGTCGGCGCGGTGGCCGGGATGTTCGGCGAGTTCTTCTACAAAGATCCGCGCCGGGTCTCGGCGGCCATCACCCTGCTGCTCGAGCCGATGGCCGGCGTCGCGCTGTTCACGATCGTCGTCGGCGTCGTGGGCGTCGCGAAACGAGTGGCCGCCAGGGTCAGACCGTCCCTGGCCAGCGATCGGCGCCTGGGGCCGGTCCCGGTGTGGATCGCCGCCACCGCGGCGCTGCTGGTGGTGGCCACCGTGCTCACCGGGCGTCACTACCTCTATCGGCACATCGTGTTGTTCGGCGACAAGTACGACTCGGTGATGATCGACCAGCGCGATCTGATGGCGATGGCCTATCTGGCCAAGCTGCCCGGCGCGCACGAGACGTTGATCGGCAACGCCAACACCGACGGCACGGCCTGGATGTACGCCGTCGCCGATCTGCATCCGCTGTGGACGCACTACGACTACCCGCAACAGATGGGCCCGGGTCCCAACCGGTACATTTTCTGGACCTCGGCCCGCAAAGGCGATTCAGATCCGCGGGTCCTCGAGGCGATTAAAGCGCTCAATATTCGGTACATCTACACGAGCTCGCCGACTGTCCGGGGGTTCGCCGTACCCGAAGGACTAGTGTCACTGGATAAGTCGAAGTCGTGGGCGCTGATCTACGACAATGGTGGTGCCCGAATTTATGAATGGCGCGGAAACGGCGCGACGCCCCACTCATAGTCCACAAAGGATGGTGAAGAGTTGAGTACCCGCAACGATGACGACGGCGTCGAGATCATCGGCGGCGTCGACCCGCGGATGATGGCACTGGCCGAGGACGACGGCGCCGACGAGCGTTCCCTGACCGATCTGGTCGAGCAGCCCGCCAAGGTGATGCGGATCGGGACCATGATCAAGCAACTGCTCGAGGAGGTGCGCGCCGCACCGCTCGACGAGGCCAGCCGTAACCGGCTGCGCGAGATCCACGCGACCAGCATCCGGGAACTGGAGGAGGGCCTGGCACCGGAGCTGCGCGAGGAGCTGGACCGCCTGACCCTGCCCTTCAACGAGGACGCGGCGCCGTCCGACGCCGAATTGCGGATCGCGCAGGCACAGTTGGTCGGCTGGCTGGAAGGACTGTTCCACGGCATCCAGACCGCGCTGTTCGCCCAGCAGATGGCCGCCCGCGCGCAGCTGGAAAAGATGCGCCAGGGCGCGCTGCCGCCGGGCATGGGTAAGCCGGGCGGCGCGCCCGGGCACGGTCAGTACCTGTAAGCGAACTCGAGTAGTTGACGGTGTCGGGTCCTCACATCGAGACGCACAACGCATGGGTGGAATTTCCCATCTTCGATGCGAAGTCGCGTTCGTTGAAGAAGGCCTTCCTCGGCAAGGCCGGCGGCACGATCGGCCGCAACAGCTCCAACGTCGTTGTGGTCGAAGCGTTGCGCGACATCACCATGTCCCTCGAGCTGGGCGACCGGGTGGGGCTGGTGGGCCACAACGGCGCGGGCAAATCGACTCTGCTGCGCCTACTTTCGGGCATCTACGAACCCACCCGCGGATGGGCGACGGTCACCGGCCGGGTCGCGCCGGTCTTCGATCTCGGGGTCGGCATGGACCCCGAGATCTCCGGCTACGAGAACATCATCATTCGCGGCCTGTTCCTGGGCCAGACGCGAAAGCAGATGCTGTCCAAGGTCGATGAGATCGCCGAGTTCACCGAACTGGGCGACTACCTGTCGATGCCGCTGCGCACCTATTCCACCGGCATGCGGGTTCGGCTGGCGATGGGCGTGGTCACCAGCATCGACCCCGAGATCCTGCTGCTCGACGAGGGCATCGGCGCGGTGGACGCCGACTTCTTGAAGAAGGCGCAGTCGCGGTTGCAGAGTCTGGTGGAGCGCTCCGGAATCCTGGTGTTCGCCAGCCATTCCAACGAATTCCTGGCCCGGTTGTGCAAGACGGCGATGTGGATCGATCACGGCATCATCCGCATGTCGGGCGGCATCGAGGACGTGGTGCGCGCGTACGAAGGCGAAGACGCGGCCCGGCACGTCCGCGAGGTGCTGGAAGAGACGCAGCAAGCGAGTCGGGTCGAGACACCCCTGGCCCAAAGAGCATCCGGGGATGAGTGAGACCGTCTTCGCCGTCGTCGTCACCCATCGGCGCCCCGACGAGCTGGCCAAGTCGCTCGATGTCCTGAGCACGCAGACCCGGCTGCCCGATCACCTGATCGTGGTGGACAACGATTTTTCCGGCGACGGCCGGGTGCGCGACCTGGTGGCCGGCCAGCCTATCCCCACCACCTATCTGGCTTCGCGCCGAAACCTGGGCGGCGCAGGGGGTTTCGCACTCGGCATGCTGCACGCGCTGGCCCAGGGCGCCGATTGGGTGTGGCTGGCCGACGACGACGGGCGCCCGCAGGATACGGGCGTGCTGGCCACCCTGCTGGCGTGTGCCGAGAAGTACGGCCTGGCCGAGGTGTCGCCGATGGTGTGCA
>NZ_LZLL01000032.1:0-6319 GCF_001669335.1 Mycobacterium sp. 1245852.3
CGCCGCGCGACATCCGCCGGTTGCCCAGCGCGAACCGGCCCAGCATCAACCAGGCCAGCGCCATCATGACGGCACCGGTGGTGGTCATGGTCAACGACACCGTCTGGATCCGCGACGGGAGGTTGAGCAGCCGCACCCCGAAGGTGGGGTCCTGCACAACGGGACGCGCGCCGGCGCCCAGCGCGCCGATCGCCATCACCACGGTGCCGGCGGCACCGAACAGGCGGGTGCGGCGCAGCGCGGTGAGCTCGGTATCGTTCAGCGGCGAGCCCACTGCTTGCTCGTCGCCGTGCAGGCTCGCGATCGACGAGCTCAGCGTGTGGTGGCGGGCTGCCATCAGAGCAGCCTAGCCCGGCCGACGAGGCGGACCGCACGTTGCGGGCGGTGAGGAGCCGGGCGATCGGGCGGTTGGTGTGAGCATCGCGACGCCAGGACAGGGGACCCTTGCTAGACCGATCCCCGGAATTGCGTCACACTGGTGTTGTGAAAATCCGAACCAGCCCCGATGGGGCCGCTACCGGCGTGGCCGACGTCGGCGCGCCGGTGCCGGATGGTCACACCCGCCGCGCGATCGTGCGCCTGCTGTTGGAGTCCGGATCGATCACCGCCGCGGAGATCGGTGACCGGCTGGGTTTGACGGCCGCCGGCGTGCGACGCCACCTCGACGCGCTGATCGAGGCCGGCGACGCCGAGGCCACGGCGCCCGCCGCGTGGCAGCAGGCGGGGCGCGGGCGTCCCGCCAAGCGGTACCGGCTGACCTCGGCCGGGCGGGCCAAGCTCGACCACGCCTACGACGACCTGGCCGCGGCGGCCATGCGGCAACTGCGCGAAATCGGTGGGGAAGAGGCGGTGCAGGCGTTCGCCCGGCAGCGGATCGACGCCATCCTGGCCGACGTTCCCGCGGCCGACAGCGCGGCCGACACCGACGTCGAGGCGGCCGCCGACCGCATCGCCACCGCACTGACCAAGGCCGGCTACGTCACCACGACCACGCAGGTCGGTGGGCCGATCCACGGCGTGCAGATCTGCCAGCACCACTGCCCGGTGTCGCACGTCGCGGAGGAATTCCCCGAGCTGTGCGACGCCGAGCAACAGGCCATGGCCGAGGTGCTGGGCACCCACGTCCAGCGGTTGGCGACCATCGTCAACGGCGACTGCGCCTGCACCACGCACGTACCCCTGACCCAGGCATCAAGCACGGCGCCCAGCCCGCGCCGTATGACCGACACCACGAGCATCAAAGGAGCGTCTCGATGACACTCACCCCCGAGGCCAGCAAGACGGCTACCGCGCCGCTGACCCAGGAAGAGGCGATCGCCTCCCTGGGGCGGTACGGCTACGGCTGGGCGGACTCCGATGTCGCCGGCGCCAGCGCCCAGCGCGGTCTGTCGGAGGCCGTCGTCCGCGACATCTCGGCGAAGAAGAACGAGCCCGAATGGATGCTGCAGACCCGGCTCAAGGCGCTGCGCATCTTCGACCGCAAGCCGATGCCGAACTGGGGCTCGAACCTGGAGGGCATCGACTTCGACAACATCAAGTACTTCGTGCGCTCCAGCGAGAAGCAGGCGGCGACGTGGGACGACCTGCCCGCGGACATCAAAAACACCTACGACAAGCTGGGCATCCCCGAAGCCGAGAAGCAGCGGCTGGTCTCCGGCGTCGCGGCCCAGTACGAATCCGAGGTCGTCTACCACTCCATCCGGGAGGACCTGGAGAAGCAGGGCGTCATCTTCCTGGACACCGACACGGCGCTGCGCGAGCACCCGGAGATCTTCCAGGAGTACTTCGGCACCGTGATCCCGGCCGGGGACAACAAGTTCTCCGCGCTGAACACCGCGGTGTGGAGCGGTGGCTCGTTCATCTACGTTCCCAAGGGCGTGCACGTCGACATCCCGCTGCAGGCCTACTTCCGGATCAACACCGAGAACATGGGCCAGTTCGAGCGGACGCTGATCATCGCCGACGAGGGCTCCTACGTGCACTACGTCGAGGGTTGTACGGCGCCCATCTACAAGTCTGACTCGCTGCACTCCGCGGTGGTCGAGATCATCGTGAAACCCAATGCGCGCGTTCGCTACACGACGATCCAGAACTGGTCGGGCAACGTCTACAACCTGGTCACCAAGCGGGCTCGCGCCGAGGCCGGCGCCACCATGGAGTGGATCGACGGCAACATCGGGTCGAAGGTCACCATGAAGTACCCGGCGGTCTGGATGACCGGCGAGCACGCCAAGGGCGAGGTGCTCTCGGTGGCCTTCGCCGGTGAAGACCAGCACCAGGACACCGGCGCGAAGATGCTGCACCTGGCCCCGAACACGTCGAGCAACATCGTGTCCAAGTCGGTGGCCCGCGGCGGCGGCCGCACCTCCTACCGCGGCCTGGTGCAGGTGAACAAGGGCGCGCACGGATCGCGGTCCAGCGTGAAATGCGATGCGCTGCTGGTCGATACGATCAGCCGCAGCGACACCTACCCCTACGTCGACATCCGCGAGGACGACGTCACCATGGGCCACGAGGCCACCGTGTCCAAGGTCAGCGAGAACCAGCTGTTCTACCTGATGAGTCGCGGCCTGACCGAGGACGAGGCCATGGCCATGGTGGTTCGCGGCTTCGTCGAGCCGATCGCCAAAGAGCTGCCCATGGAGTACGCGCTCGAGCTGAACCGGCTGATCGAGCTGCAGATGGAAGGCGCGGTCGGCTAGTGACGAATCTGACCGAAGCGGTTGAGGGTTCGGCCCTCGCCGCTGCCAACAAGGGCGAGCTGTTCTCCTCGTTCGAGGTGGACGCGTTCGAGGTCCCGCACGGCCGCGACGAACTCTGGCGGTTCACCCCGCTGCGCCGGCTGCGCGGCCTGCACGACGGGTCGGCGCGCGCCACCGGCAAGGCCGGGATCAGCGTCGCCGAGCGGCCCGGCCTGCGGGTCGAGAGCGTCTCGCGCGGCGACGAGCGGCTCGGCCAGGGCGGGGTGCCCACCGACCGGGTTGCCGCGCAAGCGTTTTCGTCGTTCAACTCCGCGACGCTGGTCACCGTCGAGCGCGACACCCGCATCGCCGAGCCGATCGGCATCACCGTCACCGGCCCGGGCGAGGGCGCGGTGGCCTACGGTCACCTGCAGGTCCGGGTCGCCGAGCTCGCCGAGGCCGTCGTCGTCATCGACCAGCGGGGCAGCGGAACCTACGCCGACAACGTCGAATTCGTCGTCGACGACGCCGCCCGGCTCACCGTGGTGTGGCTCGCCGACTGGGCCGACGACGCGGTGCACGTCAGCATGCACCACGCCAAGCTGGGCAAGGACGCGGTGCTGCGCCACGTCGCCGTCACGCTCGGCGGCGAGGTGGTGCGGCTGACGGCCAACGTGCGCTATACCGCCCCGGGCGGGGACGCCGAGCTGCTGGGCCTGTACTTCGCCGACGACGGCCAGCACCTGGAGTCGCGGCTGCTGGTGGATCACGCCCGGCCCGACTGCAAGTCGAACGTGCTGTACAAGGGTGCGCTGCAAGGCGATCCGGATTCCGCGCTGCCCGACGCGCACACCGTCTGGATCGGTGACGTGCTGATCCGCGCCGAAGCCACCGGCACCGACACGTTCGAGGTGAACCGCAACCTGGTGCTCACCGACGGGGCGCGCGCCGACTCGGTGCCCAACCTCGAGATCGAGACCGGCGAGATCGTCGGCGCCGGACACGCCAGTGCCACCGGCCGTTTCGACGACGAGCAACTGTTCTATCTACGTTCCCGCGGCATCCCCGAGGAGCAGGCCCGCCGCCTGGTCATCCGCGGCTTCTTCGCCGAGATCATCTCCAAGATCGGGGTGCCCGAGATCCGGGAACGCCTGACCGCGGCCATCGAACACGAACTGGCCTTGACCGAAAAGACGGAAACAACAGCCTCATGACCACTCTGGAAATCAAGGACCTCCACGTCAGCGTCGTCAACCCGAACGCCGCCGACTCCGAACGTGAGATTCCCATCCTCAACGGCGTCGACCTGACGGTGAAATCCGGTGAGACACATGCGTTGATGGGCCCCAACGGGTCGGGCAAGTCGACGCTGTCCTACGCCATCGCCGGTCACCCCAAGTACACGGTGACCTCAGGCTCCATCACGCTGGACGGCGAGGACGTGCTGGCGATGAGCATCGACGAACGCGCCCGTGCCGGAATCTTTTTGGCCATGCAGTATCCCGTCGAGGTGCCCGGCGTCTCGGTGTCGAACTTCCTGCGCTCGGCGGCGACCGCCGTGCGCGGTGAGGCCCCGAAACTGCGGCACTGGGTCAAAGAGGTCAAGGCGGCGATGGGCTCGCTGGAAATCGACCCGGCGTTCGCCGAGCGCAGCGTCAACGAGGGTTTCTCCGGCGGTGAGAAGAAGCGCCACGAGATCCTGCAGCTGGAACTGCTCAAGCCCAAGATCGCGATCCTCGACGAGACCGACTCCGGACTCGACGTCGACGCCCTGCGGGTGGTCAGCGAGGGCGTGAACCGCTACGCGGAGACCGAGCACGGCGGCGTCCTGCTGATCACGCACTACACCCGCATCCTGCGCTACATCCGCCCCGAATACGTGCACGTGTTCGTCGGCGGACGCATCGCCGAATCCGGCGGTCCCGAGCTGGCCGACGAACTCGAGCAGAACGGCTACGTCCGCTTCACCCAAGCGGCGGCCGCCGGGGCCTGACATGGCTACACCTTCGGCGGCGGTCCCACCCCTGGATGTCGCGGCCATCCGCGCCGACTTCCCGATCCTCAAGCGCGTCATGCGCAGCGGAAACCCGTTGGCCTACCTGGATTCCGGTGCGACGTCCCAGCGCCCGCTGCAGGTGCTCGACGCCGAGCGGGAGTTCCTGCTCACCTCCAACGGCGCCGTGCACCGCGGTGCGCACCAGCTGATGGAGGAGGCCACCGACGCCTACGAGCAGGGCCGCGCCGACATCGCCGCGTTCGTGGGTGCCGACGCCCAAGAGCTGGTGTTCACCAAGAACGCCACCGAGGCGCTCAACCTGGTGTCGTATGTGCTGGGGGACAAGCGCTTCGAACGCGCCGTCGGACCGGGTGACGTCGTCGTCACCACCGAGCTCGAGCACCACGCCAATCTGGTTCCGTGGCAGGAACTCTGCCGGCGCACCGGGGCGACGCTGCGCTGGTACGGCGTGACCGACGACGGGCGCATCGACCTCGACTCGCTGCAGCTCGACGAACGCGTCAAGGTCGTCGCCTTCACCCATCATTCGAACGTGACCGGCGCGGTGGCCCCGGTGGCCGAACTGGTCAGCCGGGCGCGGGCGGTGGGCGCGCTGACCGTGCTGGACGCCTGCCAGTCGGTGCCGCACCAGCCCGTCGACTTCCACGCCCTGGACGTCGACTTCGCCGCATTCTCCGGCCATAAGATGTTGGGGCCCAACGGTATCGGTGTGTTGTACGGCCGCGGCGAGGTGTTGTCGGCGTTGCCGCCGTTCTTGACCGGTGGCTCGATGATCGAGACCGTGACCATGGAAGCGTCCACCTACGCGCCGGTGCCGCAGCGGTTCGAGGCCGGCACCCCGATGACATCGCAGGTGGTCGGGCTGGGCGCGGCCACCCGCTATCTCGCGGCCATCGGCATGGACGCCGTGCAGGCCCACGAACACCAGCTGGTCGCCGCGGCGATCGACGGCTTGTCCGGTATCGACGCCGTGCGCATCGTCGGCCCGACGTCCATGGAGAACCGCGCCTCGCCGGTGTCGTTCGTCGTCGACGGCGTGCACGCCCACGATGTCGGGCAGGTGCTCGACGACGAGGGCGTCGCGGTGCGGGTGGGCCACCACTGCGCCCTGCCGCTGCACCGCCGGTTCGGGTTGGCGGCCACGGCTCGGGCGTCCTTCGGGGTGTACAACACCACCGAGGAGGTCGAGCGTCTGGTCGCCGGCGTGCGCCGCGCTCTGGATTTCTTCGTAGGCGATCGCAAGCGCGGCGAAGCCGGGCGCGGCGGGTCGCCGCCACGGGTTGGGAGAGGCTGACATTGCGTCTCGAGCAGATGTATCAGGACGTGATCCTGGACCACTACAAGCACCCACAGCACCGCGGGCTGCGGGAACCGTTCGGCGCCGAGGTGTTTCACGTCAACCCGGTCTGCGGTGACGAGGTCACCCTGCGGGTGGCGCTGTCCGAGGACGGCGAGACCGTCGCCGACGTGTCCTATGACGGGCAGGGCTGCTCGATCAGCCAGGCGGCGACCTCGGTGCTCACCCAGCAGGTGATCGGGCAAAGCGTCGGCGACGCGCTCAAAACCATCACCGCCTTCACCGAGATGGTGTCCTCGCGTGGCACCGTCGAGGGCGACGAGG